>ONUI01000074.1 GCA_900320995.1 uncultured Eubacteriales bacterium | reverse complement strand
GGTCGGCGCCGGACTGGGGATCGCCCTCGGCTATGGCGTATGCAAGCTGATCATGAGCGAGAACGGCATGATGGGCACCTACTTTGATATGCCCGACTGGAGCGCGGCGATACCGTCGTTTTGCTATCCGGTTCTGATCGGTACGGTATTACTGCTCACGCTGATCAGCTTTCTCTCCGTCAGACAGCAGCTAAAGGGCACTGCCGCCGACGCGCTGCGCCCGTACTCGCCGAAAAAGATGCGAAAAATCCTCTTTGAGCGTTTTCGCTTTTGGAATAAGCTCCGATTCGGCACCAAGTGGAATCTCCGCGACCTCAGCCGTCACAAGAGCCGTTCGGCGATGACCTTGTTCGGCATCGTCGGCTGTATGGTGCTGATGGTCGGCGGTCTGGGAATGCGCGACACCATGTCCGGCTTTCTCGATCTGCTCGACGAGGATATCTCCAACTACACCACAAAGGTCAATTTGATCGACGACGCCGATTTCAAACAGTCAAAGGCGCTTTGCGAGGAGCTCGACGGCGATTGGGAGAGCCTGAGCGGGATCAGTCTGGACGGTAACACCGTGACGCTTGACATCGTACACAATCCGGGCGGTCTGCTCAACATCATTGACGAGGACAACAACCGGCTCGCGCTCAGCGACGAGGGCGTGTATCTCTGCCTCAGATTAAAGGATAAGGCGAATATCGGCGACGAGATCGAATTCTCACCCTACGGCTCCAAGGACGCCTACACGGCAACGGTGATCGGCTATAACCGCTCGGTGATGACCGAGAGCGTCACGATGAGTGAAGCACTCGCCGACAAGCTGGGGCTTGATTACAGCATTTCCTCGATTTATACGGACAAAAAAGCAGATGAGATCAAAAGCAATGATCTGATTGCCGGCAAGCAGGACAAGGCGCAGTTGATGGAGACCTTCAACAGCTTTGTGCAGATCATGGACAGCATGGTGATCATCCTTGTCGTCGCCGCCGTGATCCTCGGCGTTGTCGTATTGTATAACCTCGGCATTATGAGCTATGTAGAGCGTTCGCGTGAGCTTGCCACACTAAAGGTGCTCGGGTTCAGAAACCGATCTATCGGAAAGCTCCTGATCTCGCAGAATATCTGGCTGACCGTTATCGGCGTGATGATCGGTCTGCCCGCGGGCGTAGGCGTGTTGCAATGGCTGCTCACCGCACTTGCCGGAGAATACGAGATGAAGCTGATGTTGGGTGTGCTAACCTACAGCGTTTCCATCCTGCTGACCTTCGGCGTATCGCTTTTGGTCGGCTTGATGGTAGCGAGAAAGAATAAAAAGATCGATATGGTAGAAGCTCTGAAGGGGACAGAATAATACTAAAAAGAGTCTTTATCGGTATAAAAGCATCGGGCAAGGACGGTACAAGCCGCCTTTGTCCGATGCTTCTTTTTATCTCCGCCGCATGATCGCACGAGCCATGCCGGAGATGATAATAGGTGAATCTTTATCTGTTGCGGATCGTTCCGATCGCGTAGGGAACGTCCATCTCCGTGATGTTGCGCTGGATATAGGTCGCGTCGATAGATTCCAACGCTCCGTTACCGTCGGCGTCGCCGACCATGAGGACGGCTTCTTCAACAGGCAGATACAGGTTGGCGCGATGATATTGGATAGCGGTGACATCCTTCAGATCCACAACACCGTTGCCGTCGGCGTCACCCACAGGGCTTTGCTCCAGATCGACATAGGGAAAGCCGAACTGCTGTGCGATATCATAAGCGCCGCTGTTACTGCCGTAGCCGTAGATCGTCAGATCATGACAGTCCTCAAACACGTTCTGTTTGAGCGACCACAGCGGACAATCGCGGTCAAATACCACGCTCCTCAAGGAGGTACAGTCCGCAAAGCACCTGTCGGAGATATACCTGACTGACTTGGGGATCGTAATACTGTTCAAAGCGGTACAGCCCTCAAAGGCAAGATCCAGTGTCGTTGTGTTGTCGGGGAGGGTGACCTTTTTGAGTTGGGTGTTATCGCGGAAGGTTTTGCTCATCATCACTTCGCTCACGCCGAGGACGTCGCCCGGTACGGTGACCCGATCGCTGTCGCCGTTCCATCCGCTGAAGGTCGCCATACCGCTGTTTGCCGAATAAAATTGTGTAGTAAAAACCCAGTCGTCTGCGCCCGGCGCGACATAGGTAACATACTGAGTGGGCGCTTGTATCGACTTGCATCCGCTTTTTTCGGCGACCACATAGAGAGCCATTTGATCGTTATTGTAGACATTCCTGATCAGCAGGTGATTCTCTTTGACCGAGCCGTATACCGAGCCGTATAATACCGCGTAATCGTCGGCGAACTCATTGGGCGCCCACTCGATATACAAGCCGTCCTCACGGAACTCGCACCGCGTGATCTCGGGTGCGCTGTTCAGGGTAAGGGTCGGGGTGAGCCCATAGGGGCTGTAACGGCAGTTGTCGGGAATGTTCCGATCCTCCTGCATTGGGTCAACGGCGACGACAGCATAGCGTTGATTGACCCCGTATCCCGTTTTGCGGAGCTCAAACTGACAGTCGGCGGTGATCCCGAGCGCGGGGATTTTGACCCGATCTCTCTCGATATCGTACTCAAACACGGCGTATTTCTCAGCGCCGTCCATCTTATCCCAGCTCAGGCGCAAGCCGTCAAAGGTCGGCTCTGCCGTTACCGCGGGGCTGTCGGGTGTTTTGGCGTTCAGCGGCTCGCTGAGGATCTCGCTGCCGTTTTTGTCAAAGGTATATTCACGCGCGGTGTACCAATAGTGCTTACCTTTGATCGCGGTCGTATCGATGTATTCCGTACCGCCGCGATTCGTGAAGGTCGCGATCTTCTCATATTCTCCGCCCTCTTCCCTGCGGTAGATATGGTAGCCGACGCCGCGGGTGAAGGTGTAGCGCAGTCTTACGCCGTCCTCCGTCCATGTCGGGATATCGCCCGCGTTTTTGTCGAAGGCGGTAAACACATTGGTGCCGCATAAAAAGGCGTGGGGATAATACTTGCTTGTAATGCCGATGACGCCGATATAGGATTTTCCGTAGGCGGTCTCGATATGCGGTCCGATCCTTTTGAGGATCCCGTTCTTGTAATCCGCCGAGAACAGCGGTTCTCCGTCGCGGGCAAAGTTGAAATCCTCGCCGCATTTGAGCTCATGACCGTCCTTGTAGACGCCGATATAGTCAAAAAGATTGTCCTCGGTCAGGGGCAGCGATTCGGGGATCGGATCAAAGGTTCGCAGCACGGTATCCGCCGTGTACATGTTGACAGGATAGGTCAGAACATCCTTGGGGATGATATCCCGATGCAGGGTGATAATGCCGTCGGGATCCATCACCGCCACCGCGTCGATGGTGTCTTCATTGGAAAAATGCCAGATCACGCCCCGATCGGTGACGATCGGATCGTCACCCGACACAAACACCTGCATGTTTTCGGGAGCGGTCATGATATCGGTCAGGAAGTTACCCTGTCCGTCTACAAATAAGTATTTCATGCGGTAGGGGGATCCGGGACTGTCATAGATCACTTTACCGCCGCCGCTGACAAGTTGGCCGCTGTTGCGTTCATCCCACATAATGAGGAATCGGTCGTCATTGATCTTGACCAAATGCGGATTGGTCGCGCATTTATAATCCTCTTTCACGAATGACGTAAACCAGATCACCCGCGTACTGCCCTCGGTAAAAGAGCTTTTCGGCGTCACTGTCAGATAAGCGTTGCGGCTCTCGTTCGACCGATAATCCGCGTCCTGTACGATCGAATCACCGACTGTCAGATAGGAGGTGGAGGAGATCTCCAGCCCGCCTACATTCGCACCGGTAACGTTGTCGCCCTCGTGTCCGTCTTCAAATCTTATAATCGGGAATCCCGTATACATCTGCGTATTTTCAACGATAAAATCCATGTCGGCGGGATTGCGATATCTACCGAGTACCGAGGAGCGCGGGTTCGCGTCGCCGTGGTCGAGGCACACCACCGTGCCATCATTATCAACAGCAACGAATTGATTGAATGAGTGCGAGATATAACCGGCTTCTCCGAATCGGCACAGGGCATAGAGGGACTTTTCCTCGCGCATTTCTGCCACATCAAAGCGCAGGGTGATGTTCGCCTGATGAAATGAGCCGCTATCGCTGTACATCTGTCTGCCGGTACGGGCGATCAGATGCTCCTTGTACATCGCAAAATCACATCCGCCCTCGAACGGAATGGTGGTGCAGGCGTTTTTGACACCGACGCTGCCCAGCTGATTCCAGTTCTTGTCGAACTTGGTCAGGCGATAGACCTCTTTGTCGGGATCCTCCTCAAAATTCACTTGTCCCGTGAGCACATAATAGCGGCTGTCGTCCTCATAAAAGCCGCCGAAGATCGGCAGTCCCGAGGGGATCACGCCGCTGTTGATCACTTCAAAATCCTCGTTGTAATACTCGACAAATACCGTGCCGTTATCGGCGCCGTACAGCCGCATATAGCCGTCCGCGGCTTTTCTGAAAAACGAGCGGTTCACGGAGTTGACGTAGTCATAATGATTGCCCTCGATGTTATCCTCGCGGTAGGTGATCTGTCGATCGGAGCGATCGGGGATCACGGCGGCAAAGGCGCTCTGCGGGATCAACAGCGTCATCAGAACACAAAGCAGTACTGCGGTGATTTTTCGTATCATGATTGTGCCTCCAAATAGCTTAACATATCGTTCAATGACAGCGCGCTCGGCGAATACCGCCCCAGCGCCTCATACGCTTCATACGAGCTCATACCGCGCAGATCGTTGCGCAGCAGGATGCCGCTGACATCGCTGAACAGTTCCTTTTCGTACTCGGCATACGCGGAATCGGAAACCGTGTTGCCGCCGACGGTATACTGCGAGGGATAGAGTCTGCCCGCGGCAAGCTCCACGGCTCTCAGGCCGCCCGCACTTTCATCGAAGCGGATATTGCGGAAGACGCCGTAATCGCTGTCGCTCGCGATGTACAGATACAGCCGTTTGTCGCCCGACTTCTGATACAGGAAGAATGCGTCGTTGACGTCGGATACCGAGCGAAAACCGTCGGAGCCGCCGAGCAGACTGACAGTCTTCTTTCCGTCATAGGTATAGATATTGAGCCTTGCCGTGCCGCCGTCGGCGCTGATGTACAACAGCTCGGGCGTACCGTCGCCGTAAATATCCGCCAGCGTGACGGGTGCGGAGCTGTCGCTGTACTGCCAGTTATAACGCCCGATCGCCGCGCTGTTCTGCTGTAAAAGGTCGCGGTACGCCTGAAAAGCGCTGCCGCTTTGCTCCTGCGTATCCTGTGCGGCTTGCGTCGGCAAGGGCGTCGGCAAAGTCGTCGGTTGAACCGGATCATCGGGACGGGCGCTCGCCTGTGTAGGGGATACGGGCGTATTCCGAACCGCCTGTGTCGGCAGAACGGCAGGGGTTTGGGTGTTATTGTTAACGGCGGGATTTTGCGGTGTATTGAGCACATTTTGCGCAAAATCATCCCGGAAGGGCGCAAAAAAGCTCTGATCCGTATTCCGGATCGGGTTTTCCTGCCATGTACCCGCCTCACTTGACGCGATCTGCTCGGGGTTTTGCTCCGGCTTACCGCCCTGCATATTGCTCCAGCCATGACCGCTTTCCGGGGCGATGGCTCCCGCCAGCACGCCTGCCGCCGCGCCGAGCACCAGCATTGCCGCCAGCACGCCCGCGACGACCTTTGCCGCGTGGCCTTCGCCGCCGAATCGGTTGCCGCCAAAGCCACCGCACACATCGCCGATATCCTTTTGCAGCGCTTTCCATAAAGCGGCAGGCTTCTTTCTCTCTTTTTCCCGATCGAGGATACGGGTCAGGATCTCTCCGAACGGCAGTACGGGCACGCCGTAGAACTCCTCGCCGGAGCGCTTCTCCTGCTCCTCGATATTCTTTTTGAGGGTCAGCCGCGCGTATCGCAAACGCGATTTGACCGTATTGATATTGCTGTCGGTCAGCTCGGCGATCTGCTGCAGGGTCAGGTTGTGATAATAGAACAGGAGCAGCGCGCGCCGCTGTTCAAAGGGCAGCTTTTCGATCTCATCCTTCAGCCGCTGCGCCAGATCTTCCTGTTCGGCATACTCCTCGGGCAGCGAAAAATCCTCCTCCTGCTCTGCTACGCGATCGCTTTTCACGATCGCATCACAGGCGAACTCCACCCCGCGGCGCTGTGCGATCTTGAGACACTCGCGGTTGAGGATCGTTTCCATCCACATCACGAACGCGTTGTCGTTATGCAGGGTGCGGATACCGGCGTAGATGCGGATAAAGGTGTTTTGCACCGCGTCCTCGGCGTCCTCATGGCTTTTCAGTATCATCAGCGCAAAGCCATAGCAAGACTGACGGTAGAGCCTGTACAGCTCTCCGAACGCATCCATGTCGCCGCTTTTCACTTTTTTCAGGAGTTCATCGGACGGTGCTCGCACTTTTCCGCTTTCCTTTCATAAAAATCTCTTTTTGTTATTATATCACATCAATCGTTTGGCAACAACCGTTTTCGACATATTCGGATAAAGCGCCCCTGATGAAGCAGGGGCGCTGTTGGATCAAACGGATAGAGCTGTTTGAATTATTTCGCCGATCGGGTAAGGGACGTCAATCCGTGCCATGCTGCGCTGGATCCATGTAGCATCCAGTGATGTGACAGAGCCGTCGCCGTCAACGTCAGCCGCCGCCTCATTGAATCCCTCGGGATCATCGTGCACCAGATAACGCTGGATGCAGGTAACATCCATGATCGTGACCTACCGTCAGCCTCACGGCGGAACACGTGTGCATCCGGATTGTCACAACGGATCCGTACGGTTACGGGAGCGTCGGGCTGTACGGGCGTTTCATCTGCGGAATCGCGCAGGGTGATATCATATGCCGATATCACGATACTGCCCTCGGGCAGCTGATCCGCGGCAGGTACTGTAGCCTCGTCATCCGTTTTCTTATTAACGACGCTGTAGGTTTTGCCCTCGGGCGCGTCCAGCGCTACCTCGTCGCTTGTCGCAGGCGCGATCATGCGGAACGGGATGTCATGCTCGACCGCGTATTCCTCCGCTGCTGTGCCGTAGTAGCCATAGATAGTGAAGTTTTCGACCATTTTAGTTTCATAGTCGGAATGATCAAAATAGAGGCCAAGCGCACGATCGCCGATGCTTGTGACGGATTCGGGGATCTCGATCTTCTTCAGCGAAGTACAATTGTAGAACGTGCTCGAGGTGATTGCTGTCACACCGTCAGGGATATTGATCTTCTTCAGAGAAGTGCAGCCTGAGAACGCTCCGCCAACCCCATCCATATCAGTTTGTATCTCTGTTACCGAATCGGGGAGGATAACCTCTTCAATTTTTTTATTCGCATAAAACGCGCTATGTCCGATCGCGGTCACAGGACAGCCCTCGTAAGTATCGGGGATCTCGATGATCTTTTGATAGCCGGAATAACTGCGCAGCGTAGCCTTGCCGTTATAGATCGAATACTTGTAATGATCGCTTTCGGGTATCTCGCCGATAGAAACAAACGGAATGTTGTATTCGTTTGCGAAAACCTCGGCAGCGGAATTGGTATAGCCGTGGATTGTCAGATTTTCAGGCAAAGCGCCTTCTCCGAAAACCCGTCTGTTAAGTTCAACGTTTCCGTATACATATAAGTCGGTCAAAGCCGTACAACCTTCGAAAACACCGCTTCCGAAATAATAAACCGATTCCGGAATATGGATCTCAGTCAATAAAGTACAATCTTCGAAAACGTTATCACCGATTCTGGATACCGTATCGGGAAGGATCACTTTTTCTATCTTATTATTATCTTTAAAAGCGCCGTAACCGATTTCCTCGATCTTGTTTCCGTCGATTTCCGAAGGAACCTCCACGACAGCTTCTTTCCCTTTATATTTCGTGATATACGCATAGCCGGGATCAAGGAGATAGTATGTGAATGTTGGTGCAGGCGGCTCTGCGTCAGGCGACCATGTGGTTTCTACACCGGTCTCGCTGAACGCGCGGCTGACGTCCTCCTTGCTAAGCCCTAAGCCTTCGGCGATATCGTCGATCAACTCCTGCTCGGTCTTATCAACCGATTCAAGGACATTCTCACGGGAGTACTCCAGTCTTGTCTTGTTGTAGTCACCTATTATCGAGATGAAATCGACAAAAAGATCATATGTTGTTTTACCGGCGGTGAGACATTCGCCGACGACATTACCGTCATTCGAGATCATCATAACGGGACCGCATACTGTCGGATCGATACCGTCAAAACAAGCTGCCTTTCCGTTTGTAGTAGGATAATCGTAAATTTGACACTCTAATTCTGCACCGGTGGCGTAGGCAACATGACCGAGGCAGTCGGTGGTGAAGTACATAGGATAAGTGCGTTCTCCCCAACTTCTTCCGTTGGTAGCATAAAACGTGATCCAGTATTGTACGCCCGGAGTCAGGGTGACGCCCGTCTTTGCCTCGACATCGTACTCGAAGATACCGTCCGCGTCCGCGGTAGCGGTACCGATCGCTTTTGTGCTCTTATAGCTTGTAATTTCATTACCCTGATTGTCAATGATATAAAATGCGACCTTGCCGGTGCTGCCGGAGCTCCACCACCCGGCAGACGCTGCGTCAAAATACAGCTTGCCGGGATCGAGCGTCAACCCGCTGTAGGGCGAGTCGCCGCAGATCGCCGGATCGACATCTGCGCCGAGCTGAACCAGCAGGTAGACGCTTACCGTCAGCCTCACGGCGGAACACGTGTGCATCCGGATTGTCACAACGGATCCGTACGGTTACGGGAGCGTCGGGCTGTACGGGCGTTTCATCTGCGGTATCGCGCAGGGTGATATCATATGCCGACAGCACGACGCTGCCTTCGGGCAGCTTTTGCGTATCGGGTGTCGCCTCATCGGGAGTCGCCTTGCTGACAACGCTGTAGGTCTTACCCTCGGGTGCGTCCAGCACCACCTCGTCGCTTGTCGCGGGCGCGATCATGCGGAACGGGATATCATACTTGGCGGCATATTCCTCCGCCTCGGTGCCGTAGTAGCCGTAGATGGTCAGAGCCATGGTCTTGTCTTTTGCATAAATCGGTATCACTCGGTTAATGTCATAATAATACATTTCGATATATAGACCGAGGACTGATGAAGATAATCCCGTTACATGCTCGGGGATCACGGCGCGCTTGAGTCCTTTACAGCCGGAAAACGCGGAACCGCCGATCGTAGAATAATCGGGTAAAGTAATCTCTGTCAGCGCGGTGCAGTCTTCAAAAGCGCGATAGCCGAGGTCGACCGCTGTGTCACTGAAGGTGACCGACGCTAAGCCGGTACAGTCACTAAACGCATATCCGCCGATCTCTGACACAGAGGACGGAAACGCGAATGTTGTCAAGTTGGTGCATCCGCAAAAGGCACATTCATTGATTTCGGTCACAGAGGACGGCAACTCGATCGATGTCAGATCGGTACATCCGGAAAAAGCGAAATATCCGACCATTGTAATTGTATTGGGTATGGTTGAACAAGAGGAACCGAAAACCAAGGTGTTATCCTTGGTGCGGATGATGGCGTTGCAGTTATCGCGGCTGTCATAGACGGGATTTCCCTCTGCTACCGTGATTGACTGCAGGGCGGTACAGCCTCTGAATGAATTGCAAGCGATGGTCTTATATACAGGGTAAGTGTTACCCCATTCTTCGTTTACTCGATATGTGACATAATCCTCGAAGTGTTTGTAGAATTCGTCCTTATCTGAGGCCTTTCTGCCGATATCCGTTACAGAGGCGGGAATATGGATACTTGTCAATGCTGTGCAGTTTTCAAATGACTGATTACCGATAGCTTTGAGTCCCTCGGGGAAGGTGATGTCCGTCAACGCCGAACATCCGTAGAACGCGAACTCGTCAATGCTTTCCAGTTCGGACGACAGCTCTATCGTCTGTAAAGCTGTGCAGTCCTTGAACGCAAAGGCTCTGATCGTCTTTACCGTATCCGGCAGGGTGACGGTCTGAACGCCGCTGTTGTCAAACGCGCTGACAAGATGGGTGCAATGCCAACTTGTCGCATTGGGAAGGAGTTTGTCTTCTTCCCAGTCTGGATAGTGACTCTTATCGAGACAGCCCTCTTTGGAATCTTCATCGGCACATTGAACAATCTGATAACCGATTTCGGTGACAGGATAGCCGTTGATGGTATCGGGGATCACGACATTCGGACTTGTACCGTGATATCCTGTTATGATTGCCTGATCGTTTTCGATTTCGTAATCAAAAAGATCGGGATCCGTCGGTACCAGAGGGATATGGCCCTCCATAGTGGACATCTTGGCGCTCCACGCGATCTCTACACCGGTTTCCTTAGCTGCTGTTTCCACCTGCTCGATGGTCAGATTCAGCGCGGTGCCGATATCGTCGATGAGCTGCTGCTCTGTCTTGATACCGTTATTCACGACAAACTTGCGGGCATTTTCCAGACCGGTTCTGCCGATATCTGTGTTGACAACGGAGAGAAAGTCGGAAAAGACAGAAGCGGGGGTTTTGCCCTTTTCGGGGCAGGTACCGACAACGTTACCGATCGAGGTGATCTGGAGCACCGGACCGCACACAGCGGGATCGATGCCGTACCAGTACGCCGTCAGTGCGTTTTTGGAGCTGTCTACGGGGTTCTCGGTCGTTGTGCCGTCACAGTAAGCGACATGACCGAAGCAATCGGTGGTAAAGTACAGATCATAGGTCTGTTCCTTCCAGCTGTTGACGGATGTGTGAACAAAAATGATCTTATATTGAACGCCCTCGGTGAATGTGTAGCCCAATTTTGCTGCGGGATCGATCTCATACATGCCGCTCACACCTGTAGTGGCAGTGCCGATGGGCTTTTTCGTGCCCCAATCAAACGGTGTTGTGGGATTGGCTTCGGTGCCAAAGTCGCCGCCGTAGATAAAGAAAGCGACCCTATCCTTGGCGCCCATCTCCCAACCGGTGCCGTTCACATCGAAATAGATCTTGTTCGGCTCGGGTGTAAAGCCCTCGGGCGCGGTGTAGCCGGTCTCCTCAGCCGAAACGCTCAGCGGCATGATGGTGATCGAGCTCAGCGCGAGGATCAGCGCTAAGATGACCGATAGAATTTTTTTACTGTTGCTCATAAAAGCCTCCTTGTTATTATGCTGTCATTCTGTGAAGAAGATGATCTGTCTGACGCTCCTATCGACCGAACGACGCTGCTTTTTTTGTTGCCATGCAACCGCCCGAGGGAAAAGCGCTTGTTGTGCGGTTATCCGTTTTACAACCTGACCCTTCCGCCCGGGGCGATTGACGGGCTATGAATTGGCGTGAAGCGCAATTGCTTCCGCTATGCAAAGCAAAGCATTATCGCTTTGCATATAGATGAAACAGTGATTCCGATTTGTAGGGGAGGGGCTTGCTCCTCCCGTTTATCAATCGAGTGTGGGCAGAGTCCGCCAAATAGTTGGGGGTGACGTCGTTCGCACGCGACCCTTTTCCAAAAGGGAGCCTTATCGGCGGATTGATTTAACAATATATAAGAACAGCAAACCGACAAAAAGGTTTTAAAAATTTCACGCTTTTTCTTTTTTGGATGATCTTACAAATAATCTGTTGAACATTTGGTGATTATGCCATCCCGATCAGGCGATAGAGCGCTTTGCTCATTGCAGAGCACTGGCTTTACGGTGATTGTCACCAACTGATAAGCATGATTTTTATATACAAATCATAAAAGAAAATACAAAGAACATAGATTGTTATTATTCCGATATTCGGTCGCCGTGAATGTGCGATTTTTTCGTATATTCTTTATCATTATTCTGTTTTGATAGATATTCTTCGGGATCGATATGGTATGATGGTGAAGAAAAGATAGGAGCTGATGGAAATGAATCGGATAAAAAAAGCAGTCGCCTTTGCTATGGCGGCGATCATGCTGTTATTATGCGGATGCGGCGCCGTGAATTCGGATAACGGATCCGGCGATGTGACAGAAGCTACAAGTGATACAACGGCGAAAAGCAATCATACACACCCGCACAAGGTGATCATTGATACGGATACAGGCTCGGACGACGCCGCGGCGCTTGTTCTGGCGGCATTGAGCAAAAAGATCGATATCCTCGGCATCACCGTGCTGTACGGTAATGTATCGCTGGACAAGGCAGCCGAAAACGCCCTGATGACGCTGGAGGTCTGTCATGTGGAAGCGCCGGTATATATCGGCGCCGACAAGCCGCTGAAAAAAGAACGCAAGGATATGGTCAGCGTTCACGGTAAGGACGGCATGGGAGATCAGGATCTGATCCATCCCAAGCGCACCGCGGAGAAAGGCGACGCGGTGGATTTTATCCTTGATACGATCAAGTCCGACCCCGACGAGGTAGAGATCATCGCGCTGGGCCCGCTCACCAATATCGCTCTCGCCGTGCAGAAGGATCCCGAAACGATGAAGCGCTGTAAGCGTATATGGTCGATGGGAACAACGGGCTTCGGCGTCGGCAACGCTACTCCGGTGGCGGAGTTCAATGTGTACAACGACGCGGAGGCGTATGATCAGGTGCTTCGCGCCGGGATCCCGATGACGATCATGGGCTTGGATGTAATGGGAAGCGAAGACGTGAAGATCACCAAGGAAGAGCTGTCAAAAATGGCGCAGGGCAACGAAAAAGGCGTATTCCTGAGCAAGGCGTTCACAAAGCTCTTTGCCTTTAATCAGAAATCAGGGAATAACATGATGGTGCCCGACCCGATAGCGGTCGCCTGTCTGGTCTGGCCCGATGTGCTGCTGGAAACAAAATCGTGTTACGGCGAGGTCTGCACCGACAACGACTCCACCTACGGACAGGTCATCCTGTATGAGGAGGGCGCCGTATACGAGGCAATGCCGCAGATCGGCTCCTATCATCTTGATGTTGTCACCAAAATCGACACAAAGCTCTTCAAGGAAAGATTTATGTCGGCATTGACAAAGAAATAACGGCGCTATCGGAAGAAGCCAATGAAACGCGTTATATGAGCAAACAGAAAACTGCCCTCACTCAAACGGTGAGGGCAGTTTGTTATTTTCCGTATTTCTTACTAATACTAAACTCTGATTAAAATATTTGACAAGGTATCAGCGAGAAATTCTGCATAGCGAGGCGGAGGACGCAGGCAGGCTGGCGCCTGTCAAGTCCGACAACGAAGTTATGCGGGATTTATCGCGATAGATTTCAATTCTTTTAGTCAGAGTTTAGTATAATATTCATTACCGATCAGAAATCATTGAACATAAAATCCGCCCAATAATACTGACTCATATACTCATTGGCATACGCGTTGACCGCGCCCGCGTCCAGCTCGGCAAAGCGGTAATAATCACAGTCGAGCACGGCGGGATTGACCGACAGCGTGTTATAGCTTTTGTTGACAGCCTTTGCCGCGCCGTTCTTTTTCAGCGTTTTCATCATCGCCGAGATCAGCGTCTGCAGATAGCTCTGCTGTTTTTTATCATACGGCTCATCCTCAAACAGCGCCGCCGCGATCTCTCGGGTGCTGCACGAGCTGCCGTGGCGGTGCACCAGATAGGCGAAGATCTCCTTGGATTTGCTGCGCTCAAAACGCACGGGTGTGCCGTCGGGCAGGAAGACGTCAAAGTTGCCGAAGCACTACACCTTTAACAGCGCGTCGTTCTTCGGAATCGCAGCTCCTCCAGCTCGCGCGCCACCTCTTCCGTGGTGACGGGCTTCATGATATAGCCGCTCGCGCGCATATCCATCGCGTCCGCCTTGTACTCCGAAAAGCCCGTGACGAAAATGATATTCATCTTGGGATTGCTCTGCTTGAGCCTTTTTGCCACCTCGACGCCGTTCATGCCGCGCATATGGATGTCCAGAAAAGCGACGTCACAGCCGTTTTGTTCCGGCTCGTCCAACAAATCATCCTGATCGTCGAACGCCAGAACATCCGCGTCGGGCTTGACCTGTTTGACGCACATTTCCAGCATCTGTAACGCCAGCTGTTCATCGTCAAGACACAGTATCTTCATTCTTTTGACCCTCCTTCGGGAGTATGACTGTCGCGACAGTGCCCTCCCCTATCGTACTCTCTATATTCACTTCGCCGCCGCACATCTCTTTGAGTCGTCTTCGGGTATTCTCCATACCGACATGCGAGCGGCCGTCCTCCTTCTGCGGCGCGTTGACGTCAAATCCCGTAAAGTCAATGCGGCAATGAAGATCACGATCAAAAGGTGTATTTACAAAAACAGGCAGTCGCCCTACAAAATGATTTACGAATCATTTCAGCATTGCTTGGCATACGGATCTTAGGTTTCTCCCTTCGGTCGATCAATTGATGCAATCCCTCAGCCCCCTGACACCCGTGTCCGGGGACAGCTCCCTTTACCAAAGGGAGCCTTATTGAGCCGAAAAGAAACATCCCCGAAAACCGCGTAAAACGGTTTTCGGGGATTGATATCTGTTATTCGCTCTCGTCAGTGATTACTTCTTTCAATACCGAGGTTCTTATAGTGATCGCGCTTATGCTCATACATATTATTATCCGCCTGAGCAAAGACAGACTCCACATCATCGTGATCCTTGATCGAAGCGACGCCGGTAGAAACGGACAGGCTGTCGATATAGCTGCCGTGCCAGATCGCCGTCAGCTTATCCAGGCGCGAAAGACACAGCTGTACCTTTTCGATGGGCTCGTTCATGATGATACAGAACTCGTCGCCGCCGATGCGGTAAATCGTTTCGATCTCTTCAAAAGCCGCGGACAGACATTCCGCAGCGCCGGTGATCAGCTCGTCACCCGCCTTATGTCCGATCGTATCGTTTGTCGTTTTCAGTCCGTTGATATCCGCCATGATGATGCACAGCTCAGCAGGCGGATTCTCCGAGATCTGCGTCAGCTTATCCTCAAAGGAATGTCTGTTCCTGAGCCCAGTCAAACGGTCGAAATAAGCGTAACGCATCTGAACATCCGCCAGCTGTTTCTCATATTCCGCGTAAACATAACGCTCAAAGCGCTCCTTGTTGATCGCGTTTCCGATCAACAGTCCGAAAACGGAGAACAGCATATAGTTGTTCAGTCCCCAGTAATAGATATCCGGGGCAATGACGTTTCGTCCCATCAGGACATAGAGGACAAGCGCTGAGCAATGCACCGCCAGCGAAGACAAGGTGGTATCGATAAAAATGGAGGGTAAAATGATCGCGACGGCAAACAAAGTCAGCGAGCGCAGGTTCGGCTGACAGACGGCGATCCCGATTCCGCCGCCGAGCAGCGATAAACGGAAAAAGAATTGGAACAGAGGAAGCGTTTTCGGGAATCGCGGTATCAGAAAATGGGAGCAAAAGAAGGAGAAGATACAGGCGCAGAGCGAAACGATATAGGCGGGTCGGCACATCTCGTAATCTTTCGCGTAAAAAGACATACATATGCAGTATATCCAGAATACGCTGACAAGGATAGACCAATACTTCAGCGCCTTATGATTCGCCTTGGCTACCTGATCCTGAACCTGCATGAACTCATCTTTTTCGGTTCCGGCATACAATATGTAGTTTTTAAATCTTTCAAACAGTGATTTTTTCTTCATATCAGGTTTTTCTTATATCATCACATTCAATCATGCTTTTTGCATAAAATCTTAAATTCCATACGTATTTATACAAATTTTAAATATCGGCGATTTTTTAACAACTAAGAATATAACATATTATCCGTGCTGATTCAAGTACAAATCCCTCAAACAACAGAGAGATTTCATGGCTCTGTCGCCCTAAGATTGCGCACTTTTCATAAAAATAACCGAAATTCGGCGATAATCGTCCTTTTTCGATGCCTTTAACGCAAAAGCAGGCAACCTCGTAAAAGGTTACCTGCGATCAGAATGTTTCATGCTGTAAATCAGATTATAGCTTTATGTGAAATTTAGAATGAGATTGGGTTCACTTTTTTCCGGTAAAAGACGAATCCATCCTCAACCTTTATGATACGATAGCCCAATTTATTGTAAAACGCATTTGTCCGCTCATTCCAACATGGGGTATCCAGCTCAAACTCAGCAGCCCGCGGGAATTCCTTTTCTATACATTCCATCAGACGAATTCCGTACCCTTTTCTATGATAGATACTGTCAATGAATATTCTGCCGATGTATACCCTGTTTTTTGTTTCATCCGGGAATATAATGGCTGCCCCTACCAAATCATTATCGATCATTGCCAGATACAAATGCCCCTCCCGAGCCATTTGTTGATGCCATTCTACCGAATCAAATCCGGGCGGACAATCACCTTCTGCCCCACCGACATTTACATCTGTTTCAAAAGCTCTGATAGACATTTCCACGATTTTTTCTGCCTGATTTGCTTCTGCTTTGACAAGATACATCTTACTTCTCCCGATTGTCTTAGAAATCTCGATTGATACTAATTAAGATGATAAAATGATTTTATATCGTCATTTGTATTTGTATAGCTGTTCATAGGAGTTGACACGCGCCATGACCTTCTCTGTCAGATAACTTGATCATCTTTTCTTAACGCACGCTTTTATTGATTTCGTCAGCAATTACATTCGCCATATATAACTTGTAATACAGTCTGGACGGTTGTTCCGGCACCTCACAGCAGAAACTCTCCGTTCCGTCTCGTGTTGCAATCGCAAAATATACTTTGCCGGGGACACTGTCTTTGTTATTGGGGTCAACATTTCCGAAACTGCCGGTTACGCCTATCCCTAGATCAGCATCGTAAAACTCTCTGCATACTCTCGCCATTTCGGCAGCTGTTTCTTTGGAATAAACACCGTACTCGTTTATAATATCCTCAGAAACTCCTTGCCGAATCTTAGCCTCATTGCTATAGGTCACAAACGCACCCTTTATAATGGCAGAGGATCCTGAGGTATCTGTCAGAAGTGATGCGATCTGCCCTGCGGTGCAGCTTTCCATCGTTGTGATCGATATGTTCCTTTTTATCAGATATTTTACGAGATCATCATATTTTTCTCTGACTTGCTCTTCAAAACCAACGGCGCTGTCCTTAGTACTGTCAGAATATCCTTTAGAAACGTTTTCTTCCGTTTTGGCACACCCGGAAAGAATAAGAACGCCCGCTAATAATACAACCAATATCATTTTCTTATTCCGTTTTTTCATTGAATGATACCCCCTCAAAACAGACTGTCTGCGATAGTATTGATTAATGCTGTAAATCAGAATATATCAATCTATCCGCTTCTTTATTTCTTCCTTGACTTTATCCAATTTGCTACAGGTTAGAAGCGGAATCAATGTGTTTATCTCGTCAATACTTTTATCCCACCATTTGAATTTGAGCAGCAATTCAATCATTTCATCGTCAAATCGTTTACGAAGTGCCTCTGACGGGTTTCCTGCCACTATCGTATATGGAGCAACATCGCTCCCAACAACGCTGTTTGCACCGATGATAGCTCCGTCGCCGATATGAACTCCGGGTAGAATCGTTGCATTTTGACCTATCCAAACATCGTTTCCAATAACCGTATCGCCTTTTATCGGCAAATCCGAAATTGCAGGCGGTTCCATATCCCAGCCTTCCAGTGTATAGAACGGAAAGGTTGAAACAGAGTTCATTTGATGGTTTGCTCCGTTCATAATAAATTCAACGCCTGATGCTATCTGACAAAACTTGCCTATGATCAGCTTATCTCCATTCCAATCATAAAGGTGAGTAACGTGACTTTCAAAATCCGAATCAGCGATATAGGAAAAGTCACCGACAATGATGTTTGGATTTTTGATTGTCGGTTTAATATAGATTTCTTTATCATAACCCTTGATCGGGTGAATGACATTTGGATTTGGGGTTTTTCCGTCTTTCATATTCCTACTCCTAAATTCTGATTTGTCTTTCTTTAATTATATCATTTCGGCTTAAATTTGTCTATCCGTCAAGTAAAAAATGACCTTGATGAAAACGAATCCATCAAGGTCAAATTCATTAAATATGCGTCAGTACAAGTTGCTAAATACATTTGAGAA
>ONUI01000018.1 GCA_900320995.1 uncultured Eubacteriales bacterium | reverse complement strand
TTTAATTTCCGTTTTTACTTGAAATTGTCAAAAAGGTCTGTTATTATAGAGTTGTATATTTATGTACTAATTCTTACTATAAGGAGAGTCAGATTATGAATTATGTATTAAACGACGAAAGATTCCCTCTTGATTTGTTCCACGGCGGTGACGCGGTACGCATCTATGATTTCCTCGGCGCCCATGATTTTTGGATGGACGGCGTACAGGGAACCATGTTCCGCGTATGGGCTCCCAACGCTCTGACCGTTTCCGTTGTCGGCGACTTTAACGGATGGGATCAAATGGCGAACCACATGCACAAGATTTCCGAAGGCGGCGTTTGGGAAGTTTGGATCCCGAATCTCGGCGAGACGGCGATCTACAAATACTGCGTAGAGACCCCTTGGTTTGAGAAGATCCTCAAGGCTGATCCCTTCGCGTTCCATACCCAGACCCGTCCCGACAATGCTTCCATCATCTATAATTACAACAAGTACGAGTGGAATGACGAGGCTTGGTATAAGTATAAGATGGAGCATAACCACTTCGACAACCCCGTCAACATCTACGAGGTCCACGCGGGCTCCTGGCGCAAGTATGCCGACGGCAACACCTTTGATTACAACAAGCTCGCCGATGAGCTGATCCCCTATGTCAAGGAGATGGGCTACACCCACATCGACTCCTGGGGCTATCAGGTAACCGGCTACTACGCTCCCACCTCCCGCTACGGTTCTCCCGAAATGTTCATGCACTTCATCGACCAGTGCCATCAGGAAGGTATCGGCGTCATCCTCGACTGGGTACCCGCTCACTTCCCCAAGGACGCGCACGGTCTGGGTCGTTTCGACGGCATCCACTGCTATGAGTATGAGGACAGCCGTAAGGGCGAGCATAAAGAATGGGGCACCTACGTATTCGACTACGCGCGCTACGAGGTCATCTCCTTCCTGGTATCCTCCGCGATGTTCTGGCTGGACAAGTACCATGTCGACGGCATCCGTGTCGACGCGGTCGCTTCCATGCTGTATCTTGACTACAACCGCCGTGACGGCGAGTGGGTAGCCAACAAATACGGCGGTCACGAGCACCTCGAAGCGGTCGAGTTCATCCAGAGACTGAACACCGCTGTTCATCTGCATCATCCGACCGTTATGATGATCGCTGAGGAGTCCACCTCCTGGCCGATGGTATCCCGTCCCGTATCCGACGGCGGTCTTGGCTTCGACTACAAGTGGAACATGGGCTGGATGAACGACATGCTGTCCTATATGTCCCTCGATCCGCTGTGGAGACCCTATCATCACAACTCCATCACCTTCTCCTTCCTCTATGCGTTCTCCGAGAACTTCCTGCTGCCGATCTCTCACGATGAGGTCGTATACGGCAAGGGCTCTTTGATCAATAAAATGCCCGGCGATTATGATATGAAGTTCGCGGGCGTCCGCGTATTCATGTCCTACATGATGGCTCATCCCGGCAAGAAGCTCACCTTCATGGGCGCCGAGATCGGTCAGTTCGACGAGTGGAACAGCACCGAAGAGCTGCAGTGGGGTCTGCTTGGATTTGAGAAGCATAAGAAGCTCAACGACTTCTTCCGCGCGCTCAATGAGTTCTACAAGGCGAACAGCTGCATGTATGAGGTCGACTTCACATGGGAAGGCTTCAACTGGATCCATCACGATGACTATCAGCAGAGCGTTATCGCGTTCCGACGCATCGATAAGGAAGGCAACAACATCATCGTTGTCTGCAACTTCCAGCCCATGTATCGTGAGAACTACGGCATCGGCGTTCCGGATTACGGCGTATACGCGGAGGTCTTCAACTCCGACGACGAGCAGTACGGCGGTACCGGCAAGACGAACGGCACCGATATCCACACCGTCGACGAAGAGATGCACGGCTTCGATCAGGCGATCTACCTCAACCTGCCTCCGATGAGCGCACTGTATCTCAAGTGTGTCAAGAAGGAAAAGAGCCCCAAGGAGATCAAAGAGGAAGCAAAGATCGCAAGACGCAAGGAAGCCGCCAAGAAGGCAGCCGCTACCCGCGCCGCGAAGAAAGCAGCCGCCGCGAAGAAGGTCGATGACGTCAAGAAGGACGTAGAAAACAAGAAAGCGGCTACAAAGAAGAAGATAAAAGAAACGGCTGAGAAGATTGACGACAAGCTCGACGACCTCGACGACAAGATAGAGGATAAGATCGAAGACGCAAAGAAGTCAGCCGCTAAGAAAACCACAAAGAAAAAAGCAGATAAATAATCTCTGATCATCCATCTGCGTAACAGTACTTTCACCGGGCCCCGCGCTTGAACGGGGCTCGGAAACGAAGGCAATCCCGCATGATATACGGTGTATTGACTGAATATTTGGAGGAAACACATGATACCTAAAAAAGAAGTAGTGGCTATGCTGCTTGCAGGCGGTCAAGGCTCTCGCCTCGGCGTTCTGACCAAGAAGATCGCGAAGCCCGCTGTTCCTTTCGGAGGTAAATACAGAATCATCGACTTTCCCCTGTCGAACTGTATCAACTCCGGCATCGAGGCGGTAGGCGTTTTGACCCAGTATCAGCCGCTCGAACTCAACGAATATGTCGGTAACGGTCAGCCGTGGGATCTGGACGGCATCCACTCCGGCGTCACCTGCCTGCAGCCCTATGAGTCCAAGGAAGGCTCCGACTGGTATTCCGGTACCGCTAACGCGATCTATCAGAACATCGGTTTTGTAGACCGCTATGATCCCGATTATATCGTAGTCCTCTCCGGCGACCACATCTATAAGATGGATTACGCCGCTATGGTAGATTACCATAAGGAAAACAATGCCGCCTGCACCATCGCCGCGATGGACGTTCCGATGGAAGAGGCGTCCCGTTTCGGTATCCTCAACACCAACGAGGACAACACGATCTATGAATTTGAAGAAAAACCCGAGCATCCGAAGAGCACCAACGCCTCCATGGGCATCTATGTATTCACATGGAAGACCGTCAGAAGCTATCTGATCAAGGACGCGCAGAATCCGGATTCACATAACGACTTCGGCAAGGACGTTCTGCCGCTGATGCTCGATTCCGGCGAAAAGATGATCGCCTATCCGTTTGAAGGCTATTGGAAAGACGTCGGCACCATCGACAGCCTTTGGGAAGCGAACATGGATCTGCTCGATCCCAAGGTACAGCTCGACTTAAAGAACATCTACTCCCGCAATCCGATGATGCCGCCGCACCATATCGGCGATACCGGCGAGATCCAGAACTCCATGGTATCCGACGGCTGCAACATCGACGGAAAGCTGGAATTCTCCATCATCTTCCCCGGCGTTATCATCGGCAAGGACGCGGTGATCAACTCCTCGATCCTCTTCCCCGGCGTCGTCATCGAGGAAGGCGCTCACGTGGAATTCTCCATCATTGCCGAGAATACCACCATCGGGAAGAACGCCAAGGTCGGCGCCGCTCCCACTGAGATGGAGAACCGTGACGACTGGGGCATCACCGTCGTCGGAAACGGTCTCAAGATCGGCGAGGGCGTGACAGTTCCCTGCAAAGCAATGATCGATCAAGATATGGAGGTGTAAGCATGGCAAGCAACAGAATTTTAGGTCTGATTTTTGCGAATACAAATGAAAAGAACTTGCCCGAGCTGACCGCTTACCGTACCACCGGCTCCGTTCCTTTCGGCGGAAAGTATCGTCTGATCGACTTCCCGCTCTCCAATATGAGCAACTCCGGTATCAACAATATCGGTATCGTCGCAAAATCCAACTTTATGTCCCTGATGGATCATGTCGGCTCCGGCTCCGCGTGGGATCTCGCCCGCCGCAGAAGCGGTCTGAGCATCCTGCCGCCTTACGGCGAGCACAGCTTCGCGACCTTAGTTGAAACCCTCTTTAACCTGCACGGCTACATCGAGCACGGCGATGAGGATTACATCCTGATCTCCCCCTCCGACTGCGTACATAACATGGATTACGGCAAGGTTCTGGAATTTGCCGAGAAGAACCGTTCCGATATCACCTTTGTCTACACCAAGCGTGTCGTCAAGGAGATCACCGACGATTTCCGCTGCATCCTCGATGTAGATGCCGACGGCAAGGTCACAAAGATCATGGCGTCCCCCGTCGATGACTGCGTATGCAACCTCGATATCGGTATCATACTGATGAAGAAAACCGTTCTCATGGCATTGATCCGTCAGGCGATGAGCGAATCCAAATACAGCTTTGTGCGCGATGTCCTGCAGAATTCTCTCGATCGTCACAGAGTTTACGCGTATGAGCTCAAGGGCTACTGTGAGATCATCGGCTCCGTCAAGGAATACTATGACGCGAACATGAAGATCATGGATCGCGATACCCGCTACAAGCTCTTTGATTACAAGCACCCCATCTACACCAAGGTGCGTGACGACGCTCCCTCACGCTACGGTTTGAACTGCAATGTGAAGGATTCTCTGATCGCGCAGGGCTGTGTCATCAACGGTATCGTCGAGAACTCCATCATCTCGAAGGGCGTTTACATCGGTCACGACGCGGTCATCAAGAACTGCATCATCATGCAGGACTGCATCATCGGCGACAAAGCGCAGCTGATCAACCTTGTCATCGACAAGGACGTCAACGTCAGCCGCGGCTCCAAGCTGCAGGGCACCCGCAACTATCCGATGTATATCGCAAAGCGTTCCATCGTATAAAATATAAGCCTTCCCCTTGAGGGGAAGGTGCTGAACAAAGTGAAGCGGATGAGGTGGAAGCGTTTCCGTCTTATTCCGTAAAAAAGGTATAAATACAGGGTTCCGCCTCATCCGACCTTTTCAACTCATGATGAGTTGAAAAACCCACCTTCCCCTCAAGGAGATGGCTATGGAACACTTATTTATCTATACTTACAGGAGGTAACTATATGAAAATCCTTTATTGCGCGAGCGAAGCGAATCCGTTTGCGGGCAGCGGCGGTCTCGCCGACGTAGCAGGTTCTCTGCCCCATACCGTGTGCCGCAAGGGTCATGACTGCCGTATCGTTATGCCGCTGTACGGCACCATCCCCTATGAGCTCAAGTGCCAGATGAACTTCATCACCAACTTTACCGTTCCGGTCGCTTGGAGACATCAGTACTGCGGTCTGTTCTGGGCACGCTGGAACGACTGCACCTACTACTTCATCGACAACGAATACTACTTCAAGAGAGATAAGCTGTATGGCTTCTATGATGACGCCGAGAGATACGCGTTCTTCTCCCGCGCCATTCTCGAGATGCTCCCCTATATCGACTTCCATCCCGATCTCATCCACACCAACGACTGGCAGACAGCGCTGGTACCCGTCTACTACTATCTCTTCTACAGTAAGAATCCGTGGTACTACAACATCAAGTCCCTCTTTACCATCCACAACATCCAGTATCAGGGCAAGTACGGCTGGGAGGTCAACACCGAGTGCGTCGGTATCCCGCCCACAGAGACCAAGATCCTGGAGATGGACGGCAAGCTGAATATGATGAAGGGCGCGATCTTCTGCTCCACCCGCGTCAACACCGTCTCCCCCACCTACGCGATGGAGATCAAAGACCCGTGGTACAGCTACGGTCTGCATCACGCGCTGAACGCGAATCACTACAAGCTCTGCGGTATCCTCAACGGTATCGATAACGCAAGCTATGATCCCGCGACCGACTATCAGCTCTACTGCAACTACACCAAGGAAGATATGAGCGGTAAGGGCGAGTGCAAGCGCAGATTGCAGGAGCGTCTGGGACTTGAGCAGAACTGGTCGATCCCGATGGTCGCCATGGTCACCCGTATGGTCGCCCACAAGGGTCTTGACCTCGTACGCGGCGGTCTGCCGGATCTCTTGAACAACAACAATATGCAGTTCGTTATCCTCGGCTCCGGTGATGAAGAATACGAGAACTTCTTCCGTGATATGCAGTGGTTCTATCCCGGCAGAGTCGTTACCTGCCACGGATTTGTCCCCGAGCTGGCGCGCAAGATCTACTCCGGCGCGGACATCTTCCTGATGCCCAGTAAGCAGGAGCCCTGCGGTCTGTCTCAGATGATCGCACTGCGCTACGGTACCATTCCGGTCGTCCGCGAGGTCGGCGGCTTGAAGGACAGCGTATTTGACAGCGCTGACAACTATGGCAACGGTTTCACCTTCCGCAACTATGATATCGCCGATATGTGCAACGCGGTCAAGCGCGCGCTGTCCGGTATCTATGACAACGAAGGCTGGCATCAGCTGATGTGGCGCGCGATGATGAGCGACAACAGCTGGGAACGCTCCGCTCAGGACTACATCAACGTATACGAAGACACCATGAACTGGCTGTGACGCGTGCGTCTTAGTTCCGCCTATTGAAACGTTTTATTGTTTCAATAACTTCATCAACGGCGTGTCAAACGTAAATGTTGACTGAAACAATCAAGTAACTATTTCAAACCTCTAAAAACGCCGCTTCGGGCTCAAACCGAAGCGGCGTTCTTTTGAATAATACAAGTGCAAACGTTTATTGTCGGGGAGTATCTGTTTTCAATCGCTTTATCACGCGGAGCAAAAGAACCGTTTTTTGTAGGGGAGGGTCTTGACCCTCCCGCAACAATTCCGATCGAAGCCACCAAAAATAAAGCAAATCACTCCTTCCGTAACGCTGCGAGCATCGGACACGCGTGTCTAAATACTCCTTCACCTCAAACAGCGACGGCAATACTACCTCCGCCAGTCCCTTGATCTCGTCATCCGGCTGTAAAATATCCGGCACCATGATCGGGTGCATCCCCGCGGCATGGGCGGCACGGATACCGTTATAGCTGTCCTCGATCACATAGCAATCCTTTGGATCAGCCCCCAGCCGCTCTGCGGCAGTGAGGAAGATCTCGGGATGGGGCTTGCTGTGGCTGACCATATCGCCGCAGACCAACGTATCAAAATACGGGATCAGATCGACCTTGCCCAGTGATTTGCGCACGCTCACCTCGCGCGTCGAGGACGCGAGCGCGGTATGGATCCCGTTCTCCTTCAACCAATCGAACAACTCAAACACACCGGGCTTGAGCTCATAATCGGTCTTGTTCAGCTCCTTCTGCACATCCTCGCGATAAGCGTAATAATCGAACTCATGCCCCACATATGCAAAGAATATCTCTCTCGTTTTGACGCGGGTCACGCCGATGCTGTCCATGCACGCCTTATGCACCGCCTCCACATCGGTCAGCCCATACTTAGGTGCGAGCCTTTTATACGCTTCGATATACACGCGCTCGGAATCAAAGATCACACCGTCCATATCAAAAATCACATACATTCCTACCACTTCCAAATCTAAAGTAGTTCCATTATAACCGAAAAGTCAAAATAATTCAACAAATCTATTGACATATTCTGTTTTGTGGAGTATGATAAAGATAACATATGAATGATTGCTCATATGTTCAAACATCTAATTATGTTGAGATTGCCACGGGCTGACACGCGTCGAGCCCTCGCAATGACAATTTGACGTGATACGGGAGGCTCCTATGGCACACGAAGATCATCAGGATATCGTCAGAGAAATCAAAGAGAATATGCCCGACGCCGATACGCTGTTTGAGTTAGCGGACTTTTTCAAGGTGTTCGGCGACTCCACCCGCATCCGCATCATGTGCGCTTTGTTTGAAAAAGAGCTGAGCGTATGCTGTATCGCGGACATCGTCGGCATGGAGCAAAGCACCGTTTCTCACCAGCTCCGCGTCCTGCGACAGGAAAATCTGGTCAAGGTGCGGCGCGAGGGAAAGCAAAGCTACTATTCCCTCGAGGATGAGCACATCCAAAAGATCTTTGAGATGGGTCTTGAGCATATATTGGAATGATAAAAGCCTTCCCCTTGAGGGGAAGGAGCTGAGCCACGCGAAGCGGATGAGGTGGAAACATATGATTCTCATCCCGTTAATAAACTAATCGGAAAGGTTTACACCTCATCCGACCAATTTGCCTGATTGGCAAATTGCCCACCTTCCCCTCAAGGGGAAGGCTTGAAAACGGTGGACTCTGTCCGCTCTCGATTATACGAGAGGGTCAAGACCCTCCCCTGCATAAGGTGACTGAATATGAAACACGAATTTGTACTGGAAGGGCTGCACTGTGCGAACTGTGCGGCGAAAATCGAAGCAAAGCTCGAGAAGCGGTACGGTGATGTGCGATTCTCCTTTGCCACCTTGGAGCTGGAGATCCACACCGATGAAGCAGATATCCGCGACGAGGTACAGCAGATCGTCGACGCGATCGAGGACGGTGTGACGGTCGTACCGAAGGAAGAACACGACCGCTCTCATGCACATGAGGAACACGATACCGACTGTCACGACGGATGCTGTGATCACGATCACGACCATGACCATCATCATGAGCACAAGCAAGCCGACAAAAAGCAAAACGATGGTGAATCCGACGACAAGAGCGGCAAGGTCAAAGTGATCCTGCTGATCATTGCGGCAGTGCTGTTCATCGCGGCGTTCATCCTGCATATCATCGGCAAGCATGATCTGATCTGCAACATCATCAGCATCATTTCCGCCGTGCTCGCGGGCTATGACGTCGTCATCAAAGGCGTCAAATCCATCTTCAAGCGCCGTCTCGATGAAACTACCCTCATGACCGTCGCGGTCATCGCGGCGATGGTGCTGGGTGAATTTGTCGAGGGCGCGGCAGTCATGGTGCTGTTCGGCATCGGCGAGCTGCTCGAGGATAAGGCGGTCGAAAAATCCCGCCGCGATATCCGCAAGCTGGCGGATATCCGCCCCGACGTCGCCTATATCTATGAGAACGGCAAGAGCCGTCAGGTCAGCGCCGAGGACGTCGAGATCGGCACCATCCTCGAGATCCCGCCGCACACGCGTGTACCCGTAGACGGTATCATCACCGAGGGCAGCACCACCGTTGACGCCTCTTCCCTGACCGGTGAATCGGAGCCCGTCGACGCGACCGTCGGCGCCGAGCTGCTCAGCGGCATGATGAACAACGACAACACCGTGTATCTCAAAACCACCAAGGCATATGCCGACAGCGCGGCAACACGCATCGTCAAGCTCGTCGAGGACAGCTCGAAGAGCAAGGGCAACCACGAGAAGCTGATCACCCGCTTCGCGGCGGTATACACCCCCGTGATGATCGGACTGTCGCTCGTCATCGCTATCATCCCCTCGCTGATCACCGGCAACTGGACGGAATGGATCCACAAAGCGCTCGTTTGCCTTGTCGCGTCCTGTCCGTGCTCGATCGTCATCTCCGTGCCTCTCTCCTACTACGCCGGCATCGGCGCGGCGAGCAAGGAGGGCGTGCTGATCAAGGGCGGCAGATTCGTCGAAGCGATCGCCGCCGTCAAAGCGTTCGCCTTTGATAAGACCGGTACGATCACCGATAATCAAATTTCTGTTAAAGAAATAAAAACAACAGACTCATACAGCGCAAACGAGATCGCCGCATTGGCGGCGGCGGCAGAAGCCCGTTCCGCTCACCCGGTGGCGAATGCCCTGCGCGCATACTGTAAAGACAACAATATTTCTGTAGAAGAATTAAAAGAGCATCGAGAGATCAGCTCCCACGGCGTGACCGCCCGTCGCGGCAGCGATACGATCACCGTCTGCAAGCGTGAGGGAAAGCCCGGTATCTCGGTACAGCTCAATGACAGCGAGATCGGCGTGATCACCCTCAGCGAGCATATCCGCAGTGAAGCGCCCGGCGCGCTGCAAGCCTTAAAGGAACTCGGCGTTCAAAAGAACGTCATGCTCTCCGGCGACAAACAGGAATCCTGCCAAAACGTCGCGCAGGGCTTGGCGCTTGATGAAGTACACGGCGAACTTCTGCCCGAGGACAAGGTCAAGACCGTCGAGAGATTGATCAACGACTGCGGCTCCTGCGCCTTTGTCGGCGACGGCATCAACGACGCTCCGGTACTCAGCCGCGCCACCTGCGGTATCGCGATGGGACTCGGCTCCGACGCGGCGATCGAATCCGCCGATATGGTGCTCAGCTCCGAGAACCTCTCTTCTCTCCCCCGCGCTGTACGGCTCGCGCGCAGGACGCTCTCCACCGTCAAGGCGAACATCACCTTCTCGCTGATCGTCAAGGTTGTGATCATCATCCTCGCGATCATGAATATCGCGCCGCTGTGGCTGGCGGTATTCTCCGACACCGGCGTATGCCTGATCTGCGTTTTGAACGCGGTACGCCTGATCCGCCGTAAAACCAAATGATTATTGACATTCCTACCCTTTTGCGTTACGATTAGGGTAGGAATTTTTCTTATAACTCTGCGATCCGCAAATGCATAGGCGGTATCGCCGCAAAGGATATCACATATGAAACAAACGCAACATCATACGCAAAGCCCTCCGCAGAAAACACTGCCGAAATACGCCGTCAAGCATTCGCTGGTCAACTACTATCTGGCGCTCATGTTCAGCTTCTTTCCGCTGTTTTTAACAGAACAGTACGCGCACGCGCGGCTGGACAAATACTTCTTTTATGTGATCGCGACCGCCGTTTTCATCATCTCAGCAGGACTGTGCATGTATTTCAGCTATGTCGAAGAGATCCGTGCCGACCACAAGGCGGCGTTGCTCACACCGCTGTCGGTGACCGATATCTGTATGCTGTGCTTTCTCGGATTCGCGGTCATCTCCACCTTGATGACAGAACACCCGAACGAGGCGCTGCTCGGCCCGAATCCCTTTGTCAGCGCGACCATCCACAGCCGCAACAACGGGTTACTGCTCTTGTTCCTGTACACGATGATGTACTTCATCATCACCCGCAACTACGTCAAGAAGGATTATGTCTTTATCATCTATCTGGTGACGTCCTCGATCATCGCCCTGCTGACGGTGCTCAACTTCTTCTACATCGATCCGCTCCATATGCTCGAGGGCTATGACGAGGCGACCGTTGCCGACTTTGGTTCCACCCTTGGCAACAAAAATATCATCGCGGCATTCATGTGCATCTTCCTGCCCGCCGCCGTGATGTTCTTTGTGATTGCGGAGAAAAAGCTCGTCCGCATCGTCGCCGGTATATCGATCCTGTTCGCCTACACCGGACTGCTGTGCGCGGACTCGACCTCCGACATCCTCGGTCTGCTTGTCATCCTGCCGGTGATGGCGATCTTCTGCGCGCGCAGCTTCAACTATCTCAAACGCTATCTGCTGGCGCTGACAATCCTGTTCGCGTCCGGTAAGGTACTGTGGATCTTCGCGCTGATCGTCGGCGATCACAACAAAGGCTTTGAGTTCATGCAGCACTTTTTGATCTATCACAAGCTGATGTTCCTGCCGATCGCGCTATGCTGCCTGCTGTATCTTTTGCTGATGTTCTTTGAGAAGAAGCTCGAGGCGCGTTACCCTGCGAAGGCTGTGACGATCACCTTCACGGTATTATTCGTTATCGGAATGATCGCGGCATTGGGCGCGTTCATCTATTTCAGCTTCATCGACCGCGAGACCGATATCGGCAGCTTCAAAAAGCTGCTTCGGTTCGACGATTACTGGGGCACGCACCGCGGCTTTATGTGGCGCGTCAGCTTTGAAGAATTCGCCAAATTCAAGCCGCTGCAGATCCTCTTCGGCACCGGTCCCGACACCGCCTATTATGTCTTACAGCCGCATTTCGGCGAGCTATCCTCCCGCTTCGGCGACAGCTCCACCGACTGCGCACACAACGAATTCATCAATTATCTGCTCACGCAGGGCGTGCTCGGACTGGCGGCATATCTCGGCGTGATGGGTTCGGTGATCGTCCGCGCGATCAAAACCGCAAAGAAAGATCCGACCGTTCTGATCTTCGTCTGCCCGGTGATCTGCTACCTCGCGCAGTCCGTTGTCAACCTGTATAACCCGATCGTCACACCGTTCCTTTTCATCTTCCTCGCCCTCACGGAGGCGACAAATCGCAATACCGCATATCCACTCGCTGACGAATAAAAATCTCGGTTGAGATTGCCACAGGGCTGACACGCGTGTCGAGCCCTTCGCAATGACTGTTATAAACACAATTACGCTCACGACTGCTAATAAAGAGTCGTGAGCGCTTTTTCTTTCACTATTCAGTTCAAAACGTGTCAGCGTTTCCCGCAATTTCTAATTCCTCATTACTTCTGCTTCTTCATCGCGTCCTTCAGGCTCTTGACGGTGCCGTCGGGATAGGTGACGTCCACGTTATCGAGGCGCTGTTTGAACTGTGCGCGAAAGCCCTTGAGATAGATCGCGTACAGCTCCTTTTGGCGCTTTTGTTCCGCGTCGGTAAGCCCTTCTTCCTTTTTCTTCTTCGCGAGCGCGTTGATCTCGGCGATCAGTTCCTGCATTTCCATTTCTGTGTTCCTTTCTGTATCTTACTTTTGACTGTCTAAGTAATCCTGCAAGATGATGGATGCCGCTACGGCGTCCACCTTCTGCTTGCGTTTTTTGCCGTATACATTGCCCGCGCTGAGGTAGCTGTGCGCGGTGATGGTGGTGCCGCGTTCATCCTGCATATGATGCGGTACACCGGTGAGCTCACTCAGCCTTGCGGCGAACTCTCTGGCGCGAATGGCGCTCTCTCCCTCACTGCCGTCCATATTGCGCGGTAAGCCGACGACAATGATCTGAGCCTTGGTTTCCTTCACCTTTTCGGCGATCTTCTGTATCAGTTTTTCATCGTTATACTCGGTGATCACGCACAGTGACGACGCCAAAAAGCCGCTCTTGTCCGATACGGCAAGCCCCGTCCTCGCGTGACCGAGATCTACGGATAATGCGATCATAGTTCCTCCTGTTACGGTTGAGATTATCACGGGATAAATCCCTCATAATGACTATGGATGCGGCTGAGATTGCCACAGCTTACAACACGAGTGTTCTAAGCTTCGCAATGACATTTAATAATAATGCAGCTCTACGGCGACGATACGGCCTCTTTCGTGCGTAAAGTAAGCGATGTTGGATTCGTCGATGCTGTAATCACTCAGCGAATTGTTCACCGCGTTGATATAAGTGAAGAAATGCTGCGGATACTCCATGAACAGATCGGTGATGACGGTCTGATAATCCAGATCATCTTCCACATAAAAGACGAAATACTCCTCCTGCCGTTGAGCGGCTGTAAGCATACCGCTCTTCACATCCGCGGCGTCATAGTCCCTTAAATGCGGCGTTTTCTGCTTGTAGTAGCCCATGCTGTCGTCGGTACATTCTGGGATGTAGATATTCATCACGCTTGCGGAATACTCGCCCATGATACCGTTGATCTCATCCTCCTCGAGGGAAGTGAAAAGCGGAGAGATCGTGTGATCCTCCAGCAGATACTCCTCGTTGACATTACAGTACAAATGGCGCGCGTAGGTCTGTTCCTGATCATCCCATGTCGGATCAACATAATACCATGATCCGTCCAGCTTCACGGCGTTCCAGATATGCATCTGATTCTGGCTCTCACCGATCACGCCGACACATTCGACGCCCAGACCGTTGAGAAGCATCTGAAACGCTCTGACATAGCCTTCACACACCGACACCTTATTGACCAGCGCGCCGTAGGCGGTATAGGTGTCCGGATTGTTGTTATCCAGATTGATGGTGTCCACGTTCTTATCATACTCAACGTGGTCGATCAAAAAGTCATGCACCATCACCTCGCGCTCAAAAGCGGACAGTCCATCGGGTACGCTCGTGTAAAAAGCGTTGGCGGCCGAACGCATCGCGCTGACACGTGTGCCGACCTCTTCGGGCGAAAAGTTGGAATAGATCTGGATCGCCGTCATACTCTCATCCGTGTAAAAGCCGATGGTACCGGTCAGCCAAAAGATCTCGGGATGATCGTCGGTCAGGGCTTTTGACGTCGTGCGCACCTCCGCCTCACTCAAGGAGTAACCGTTCAGCTCGATTCTGGGCATGGGATACCGGTCTTCCGTCGGATTCGGCGAGATATCGTAACAGTTCTCGAGGATCCTATTATAGAGCAGCTTTTCTCCCTCTTTCGGGAGTGCGTCATAGGAATAGGTCGAGGTGACCGGCTGATAGCCCTCGCTGTAGGTCAGGTTATCGGGCTTGACCTCCTTATACGGCGTCACTGTCTCAGTTGTTCTTTGAGGAAATTGAACCGTCGGCAGAATGTCCGAAAGACTGCACGAGCACAGACATCCCGTCAACAGGATCAAAAGCAAAATCATCCATCGTTTTTTCATTATCATTTCACCATTTCATTGCTGCACGGCGACGCGGTACAGCTTATCGGTACGGCATTTCAAACACGATCAGCCCTCGGTCATCAAGGCAATAATACACCGCGTCGGCGTCCGTATTCAGGGGAGCGTCAGCCAGAACGGTATTCGCCTGATCCATCGCCTGATAATACGGCTGATCGCCGTCAAAGAGCGAATCACACAGCGCTTGAGCCGTGGTATCGGATCCCGCGTTGATCATCAGCGCCGCGGATCGCTTTTCAGCCGCACGCACGATACCGTCGCACAGCACATCGACGTCGGGAGAGGACATCCGGATCCCTTCACGCAGATAGTAGCAGTAATCGGTCGCGGTACAGGTCGGCGGCAGATAATTATTGATATAGCACTCCAGCAGACCGTATTCATCATCGGTGATCTGCGCATAGGTCTTATCCGTCGTATGATCCAGCGCCATCACCTGATCGGTAATATTCAGATAGACATAAGCGTCCCTGATCTCTTCTTCATCATCCGGATCATCCCACGTCACATCCGCCATGTACCATTCGCCGTCCAGCTCGACCGCGTTCCACAGATGGAGGGTATCGGTTGTCTCGGCGCCGTCCTCTTCAAGCACGGCGGTGCCGCTGATACAGACGGTGTCGATACCGAGCTCCGAGCAAAGATAATCGAAGGTGTAGGCGTAGCCTTCACATACGGCGACATGATCGACCATCACGCCGTACAGATTGAACAGCGACGGATGGGTATCTTCATATTTCGTATCATCGAGTATATTTTCATCATATACACAATGATCGATAATATACTTGTAAACATAAACCTCGCGCTCATACGCGGACAGCTCCTTCGGCATTTCCCGATAGAACGCCGCAAGCGCGTCGTCGATTTCCCGCATCATCTTCACGACCTGATTGGCATTGTACTCCGAGCGCAAAACCAGCTTGGTGATATGTGAACCGTTATCATACTCATAATCGATATCAAAAAGGTAATCCATCCAAAAGATCTCTGGATGATCGTCGAATGCCGCGATGATCGCCGCCTCTGCCTCTTTGGGAGAGCAATCCGTACCGTCGAGAATAACAGGGCGCATTTTGTAGGTAGTATCGCCCTCGACCTGCTCATCCGAAAAGCAGTAGCACGCGTCAAGCACCTTGTCATAGATCGTTTTTTGTACGTCCGTTTGCAAGGTCTGATACGAATGAGCAACGTGCTTTGGTTGATAATCCTGCGGGTCGGTGAATTCAACGCGGTTGACGATATGAAAGCCGTACTCGTCATCATGCGAGCCGATCTCGACGTCCCCGCCCGAAAGCGGCAGATCGGAATATTGCGTCACCGGCGCGGAATTTTCTTTTGGCGCTTGGGTGCAGGAGCCGAGCGACAACAAAAGGAGTACGATGATCGAGGCGGATATTACTTTTATAAATCGCATCAGAATCCCCTCTGATCGATCGGCAGGGTCGCGACAGCATTGAGGTCGCTTTGTGCGATATTGCCGTCCAGATACTCATAGTAGCTCTGCGAACCGACCATCGCGCCGTTATCACCGCAAAGAGATTTTTCGGGCATATAGAGGGTGTATTTACCCTTGCATAAGCGCTCAAGCTCCCGACGGAGCAGGGAATTCGCCGAGACGCCGCCTGCCGTGACGAGGGTCGTATAGCCAAGATCCTCGGCGGCTTTGAGGAAGTTATCCGTCAGACATCCGACCACCGCCTTGCGGTAGGAGGCGCAGATATCGGCGACGGGGATCTCCTCCCCTTTCTGCTGTTTGTTATGGATCAGGTTGATGACCGCGGTCTTGAGTCCCGAGAACGAGAAGTCATATTCCGCGCCGTCCACATGCGGATGCGGCATCGGGAAAGCGGCGTCATCACCGTTTTCGGCGATCTTGTCGAGCTCTACGCCGCCGGGATACGGGATCCCCATCGCGCGCGCCGCCTTATCAAATGCCTCGCCCGCCGCGTCATCACGGGTCCTGCCGATCACGCGCATGTCGGTGTAGCTGAGCACCTCGACGATATGGCTGTGACCGCCTGAGACGACCAAGCACAAAAAAGGCGGTTTTAATTCTTTATGTGAAATATAATTCGCCGCGATATGGGAGCGCAGGTGATGGGTCGGGATCAGCGGCTTGCCGGTCGCCAATGACAGACCTTTCGCGAAATTCACACCCACCAACAGTGCGCCGATCAGTCCGGGCGCGTAGGTGACGGCGATCGCGTCGATGTCATCCAGCGTGCAGTCCGCCGCTTTGACGGCTTCATCTACCACGCCGACGATTGCCTCGGCATGTCGCCTTGTGCTCCTCCACCTGAGAAGCGACGATATTGGAGAGGACGGTTCTGCCGTCCTCCACGACAGCCGCGGCGGTCTCGTCACAGCTGCTTTCTATTGCTAAGATTTTCATAACCATTCAACCTTTCTGGTTTCAGAAAAGCTTTCCCCTCGGGGAGATTCCCCTGTTAGGGGAAATGGGCAAAGCCCAAAAGGGTTGCCGTTCCTGCAAGGAAAAGGTGGCTCGGCGAATGCCGAGTCGGATGAGGGGACAACCTCTCCGTTTCATCAAGGATTCGGCGCATTACATACGCTAATTGACAGATTCATGATCACCGCATCTTCTTTAGGCTTTTGATAATACCCCTTGCGCACGCCGATCCGTTCAAAGCCGAGGCTTTCATATAAACCGACAGCGGGAGTATTGCTTTCCCTCACCTCTAAGAAAACGGTGTTCAAGCCCTCGGCGCTTTGTATCGCGACGGTGATCAGACTGCGCGCGATCCCTTTTCTGCGACAGTCGGGATGCACGGCGACCTCGACGATACTGCCCTCATCCAGCACCTGCTCAAAGGCGAGGAACCCGATGATCCCGTCATCCTCGACCGCTATGGTACAGCGGGAATCGCTCTTTTCAAGCTGGGATCGCAGCGAATCCAAAGTCCACGCACTGTCACCGAAGCAAAGGTCCAGCAGCGCCTTTACCTGCTCCAAATGCGCAGGCAGCATTTCCGTGATCCTCATAGAGTGGTGATCAGTACCTTGATCGCGCCGACGATATCATCACGACATTTGCGGTAGGCGTTCAGATCGCCGCCGTAGGGATCGACGATGTCCATGCGCAGATCGTATTTATCATCCACATTCGGCGCGCGGTACAGCACGCGCACGAACTGAGCGGGGATGCCCATCGACTTCAATATCTCGGCGTGCTCCTCCGTCAGACCGACAAAGAGCGCGTATTCGTTCAAATCGACCGAGGGCAAAAACCGAGTTTTGTGCGTCGAAAGATCAAGTCCGATCTCGGCGACCGCCTGAATGGCGTTTTGTGAGGCGGGTCGATCGCCGACCGCCGCGAATCCGGCGCTTTCGGCACGCCAGTCCAGAGCTTTTTCTTCTGCAAGAGAATTAAAAATCACTTCCGCCATCGGACTGCGGCAGGTGTTGCCGGTACAAACAAATAATACTTTTTTCATATCGAAGTGACAGTGGGAGATTCCCCTGATAGGGGAAATGTCCGCGAAGCGGACAAAAGGGTTGCCGTTCTCGCTTAGAGAAAGGCGTCTCCGCCGAGGAAAGCTCCCGCCGAAACTATTCATTCATATCACTGGTATTTATTAAGCATATATATCATCTCGTCAAGTGCCATACAGATTACAACGTCGATGATCACACGGCGGGAGCAAGCCCCCGCCCTACAATTAATAATTCCTAATTCCTCATTCCTAATTCCTCATTAAGCTAGCCTTTTGCCTCGTACCACGTTTCGCCCATCGAGGCTTCGGCAGTGAGGGGAACGGTCAGATGAACCGCGTTCTCCATCTCCTCCTGCAGCAGCATCGCGACCTGCATACTCTCGAACGCAGGCGCTTCCACGATCAGTTCATCGTGCACCTGCAAGATCAGGCGCGCCTCTAAGCCTTCACGCTTCAACCTCTCGTCCACCCTGACCATTGCGATCTTGATGATATCGGCGGCGGTACCCTGGATGGGGGCATTACGCGCGACGCGTTCGCCGAAGGAGCGAGTGTTAAAGCTAGACGCGGCAAGCTCCGGCAGATAACGCCGTCTGCCCTCGAGCGTAGACACATAGCCATCCGCCTTTGCTTGCTCGATGGTTTTCTTCATATAGCTGTCGATGGCGGAGAATCGCGCCAGATAATTGTCGATATATTTTTGCGCCTCGCGCACGGTAACGCCGATATCCTTCGACAGCGAGAACGCGCCGATCCCGTAGACGATACCGAAGTTGACCGCCTTCGCGCGTGAACGCATCAGCGGCGTGACCTGATCGATCGGCACGCCGAACACCTCGGACGCGGTGACGGTGTGGATGTCGATATTGTCGGTAAACGCCTTGCGCATGGTTTCATCACCCGCCATATGGGCGAGCACACGCAGTTCGATCTGCGAGTAATCCGCGTCGACCAGCACACAGCCATCCTTTGCCTTGAAGAAGCGGCGGAATTCGCGGCCGCGCTCGGTACGCACGGGGATATTCTGCAAATTCGGCTCGGTGGAGCTGATACGCCCCGTCCGGGTCTCGGTCTGGTTAAAGGACGAATGGATCCGTCCGTCGTCGGCGACCTTGTCGATCAGCGAATCGCAGTAGGTCGATTTGAGCTTGGCGACCGTGCGATATTCCAGGATCTTCGCGATCACGGGATGGAGCGGCAGAAGGCTTTCGAGCACCTCGGCGTTCGTCGAATAACCGCTTTTGGTCTTTTTGCGCGGCGGCAGGTTCAGATCCTCAAACAGCGCCTTGGCGAGCTGCTTGGGCGAGTTGATGTTGAACTCGTAGCCCACATCCTCATAGATGGACGCCTGCAGTTCGTCCGCCTCTTTGCCGAGCTGTTCTCCGTAATTGCGGATCGCCTCGACGTCGACCATGAAGCCGAGGTTCTCCATCCGCGCCAGCACGCGCGCGAGCGGTATCTCGATCTCGTAGAGAAGTTGATCGTTGGCGATCTCGTGGATATCGTCGGCAAGGCGCTTGCACAAAGCGGGCAGGGCGTGGATGAAGCCTAAGCCCTCTTCCCCGTTCTCAGCCGTCGCGACGGGGATGCTGTACTCGGCGCAGAGACGTTCTAACTCATAGCTGGACGACGAGGGGCTGAGCAGATAGGCGGCAAGCGAGGTATCAAAGGCGATATCCGCCTCGATCCCCTCACGGTCACCGTAAGCGAAGATCGGCTTGCTGTTGTCCGTATAGAGCTTTTTGCCGCTGCTCAGAATCTTTTTTATTTCTACTGTGGAATTAACTCTGTATAATATTTCTTCTGTAGAAATATAAGCGGTCTTCGGTTGCGATTGCCGCAGGCTTGCTCCCTCAGGATAACTATCAGTATTTTCTTCAAAAGAAATTTGAATATAGATTTCTTTATTCTCTGAAAGAATTTTATCGATCGTTTCACTGTCGGCGTCGACGACCTTGAACGTCCGCTGTTCATCCTGCTCGACGACCTTGTCCTCCGACAGCTCCAGCTCATACTTCTTGATCAGCGAGAACAGCTCGAGCCGTGCCATCAATCGAGCGGCGGCGGCTTTATCACCCTCGCCGACCAGATAGCGGTCAAGCTCCGTATCGATCGGAGCGGTCAGGCAGATCTCGCCGAGCATACGGCTCATAAAGCAGTTATCCTTGCTCTTCTCGAGCTTTGCCCTCATGCCGGGTTTGATGTCCAGCTCGTCGAGGTGGTCATAGATATAGTCGATGTCGCCGTACTTTTGGATCAGCTCGGTCGCGCCCTTGGGGCCGATACCGGCAACGCCGGGGATGTTATCGGAGCTGTCCCCCTGGATCGCCTTGATCTCGATCAGCTTCTTCGGCTCCACGCCGTATTCCTCTTTGACGACGTCGGGCGTGTAGAGCATGGTGCCGTTGAGGTTCTTGGATAACCGCACCGAAACACTGTCGTTCACGAGCTGCAGGCTGTCGCGGTCACCGGTCGCGATGACGCAGGTGTTGCCGCTGTCGGCACACGCCTTGGACAGCGTGCCGAGGATATCATCCGCCTCATAGCCCTCACAGGTGATGAGCTGATAGCCCAGATCGGTCAAGAGCTCCTTGAGCGGCGCCATCTGCATATGCAGCTCCTCGGGCATACCCTTGCGGTTCGCTTTATACAGATCATACGCCTTGTGGCGAAAGGTCTTTGCCCTCAGGTCAAAGGCGATCGCCACCGCGTCGGGCTTGACGTCCGACCTCATGCGGTCGAACATGGTCAAAAAGCCGTAGATTGCGTTGGTGAACTGACCGTCCTTGGTGGTCAGCGGCTTGATGCCGTAGAACGCGCGGTTCAATATACTGTTTCCGTCTACTACTAATAGTTTCATAATATTCCTCTGCAAACAAGGCGATCATAGCCTTCCCCTCGAGGGGAAGGCATTTTAAATCTTATATACCACATTTCCTGTGATCCAGTTGGTTCTGTACAATCTGGGGACGCGCTTACTGACAGCGCACAGTACCTCATAGCTGATGGTATTGCCCCAGCTCGCGATATCCTCCGCGGTTTTGCCGAACTTCTTGGTCTTGTCCCATACGAACATATAGCCCTTTTCGGCATACGCGCGTATGTAGCCGTCGGCATATCCGACCGGCACGGTGGCGACACGCATATCATGCGCGGCGGTGAAGGTGCGGCCGTAGCTGACGGTGGTACCCGCCTTGACGGTCTTGACATGTGAGATCAGGGTTTTGAGGCGCATGGCGGGCTTGAGATCCAGCTGATGGCGCATATTCTCCGAGGGTGCGTAACCGTACAGCACGATTCCTGCCCTGACCATATCGAGGCGCATGGACGGATAATCCATAATCGCGCCGGAGTTGGAGCAGTGACGGATCGCAAAGCGGATCCCCTGCTTTTCCAGCTCGTCCACCGTATGGGTGAAGTTCTCATACTGCTTCTTTGTATACGCCTCACCGTTATCACCGTCATCGGCGACCGCGAAATGCGTGAACACGCCTTCGGGGATGATGTGCGGCAGACTGCACGCTTCTTTTATTTCTTCTATAGAATTATTATCTCTCGGAAATTCCTGACACATAAAGCCGATACGGCTCATTCCGGTGTCGAGCTTGATGTGCGTCTTGACTTCCACGCTGAACTCCTCGCACCAATGCGACAGCTCCTTGGCGTAGTCGAGGCTGTACACCGCCTGTGAGATATTCTGTCGGCTCAGATCACGACAGCGGTTCGCCGGGGTATAGCCGAGGATGAGGATCGGCTCTTCGATCTCGGCTCTGCGCAGCTCCAGCGCCTCATCCAGATTGGACACCGCGAGGAAATCGACCCCCAGCTCATGATAGAGCTTGCAGATCTCCACAGCGCCGTGACCGTAGCCGTCCGCCTTGACGACACAGCAGAGCTTGACGCCCTCGCCGATCGCG
>ONUI01000078.1 GCA_900320995.1 uncultured Eubacteriales bacterium | reverse complement strand
GATGTAGGCGGATAACGACGCGAAGCCCAGCTTCAGCATCAACAGCGGTCCGATACAGTAGGGGACCCACGCAGAGGGCAGCAGAACGGTCAGCCAGAAGAACGGAGACCCCAGCACATAAAAGCTGTAGCTGCCGATGAAATTGGCGCCCAGATCGGTCAGGTGACTCCATCCCGTCTCACCGTTTTGGATGGAATCGTGAGCCAGCTGATAAAACGGGATCTGCTGAACGTTAAAATCACCGTAGTACAAAAAGTATCCCTGATCATAGATCATAACGGGAACGACCAGAACGGCGGACAGGAGAAACGCCCATAAAAAGGCATATAACGAATATGGTCGTTTATCGTGATCGATGCGATTCAAAACCATATCAGTTCCTCCGGTGAAAAGTCTTTACGTGTGCAGAAAAATGTGCTAAAATGTACCTGACACAGTTGGTACGGCAAAAATACGCACCTTAACTAATATATTATAACACACATTATGATAAAATGCACTAAAAATTTTAAGTTTTTTGTCAAATACAAAAACCGAGAATATTTCCGAGCACAGCCTCGAAACCGCGATCCTCGCGCACGCGCTGGTCACGATCGCGAATATTCGTCTGCATGAAAACCTTGACGCGGACAAGGCGGCTGTGATCGCGTTGTTCCACGACGCGAGCGAGATCATCACCGGCGATATGCCCACGCCGATCAAGTACTATAACCCCGATATCAAGAACGCGTACAAAACGGTCGAAAAGGTAGCGGAGGAGCGCTTGATCAGTATGCAGCCGGATGATTTGAAAGAAGTCTACCGTCCGCTGATCTCCAACGATGACACTGTTTTGGAGCGGTATGTCAAGGCGGCGGATAAACTTTCCGCGCTGATCAAATGTATCGAAGAAGTCCGCATGGGGAATAATGAATTTCTGAAAGCGAAGGAAGCTACCGAAGCGGCGATCGAAAAGATGGAGCTGCCCGCGTTAAAGATCTTTATGGAAGAGTGCATCCCGGCATATTATCTGACGCTGGATGAGCTGGGATGATTGAAAACGGTCATTGCGAAGGGCAAACACACGTGTTTGCGCTGTGGCAATCTCAACCGAAATAATAGCAAACCATATGATTCCTGACACTTGAGAACTTGTATCGAAGAAGTATATTTAGTATATGTTCATATCCCGCCGCGCCAATATATCCCATAACTTGTAAAAAAAGTATGAATTTCGACATATATTCTTATTTAGAAAATAAAATATTTCTTTTTGAGTATAATATAAGAATGATTTATTATGTAAGAGTATGTCCGCTTACATAGATTTTATGACGAAAGGCGGTATCTTATATGGCTAGATATGATGACGATTATGTAGATATTTCCTCATCTGACGACAGAGATAGGATATACGACGATAGAGAAAGACGGGAACCTGCTTCCCGCAAACCGAAAAAGAATAAAGGTCTCGGACTCAGGATATTTGTTCTGGTACTGTCTTTGATCATGCTTTTGGCAGGCTCCGGATTGATCTATTACTACAAGGTTCTGGATTCGATGCACTTCAAAGAATTAGAACCCGCGGAAGCCCCCGCCGCTACCACCGTCACCACCGAAACAACGGTGTCGATCGCGAACGGCGGCAATACGCTGCTTTCGAGCGATAATGTTTTGAACATCCTGCTTTTCGGTCAGGATTCACCCGCGACAGAAGAGGATCACGGACGCAGTGATACCACGATCCTTCTCTCGATCGATAATGTTCACAAGAAGCTGAAGCTGACATCCTTCCAGCGTGATACCTACGTCAGCATCCCCGGTCACGGTGAGAACAAGATCAACTCCGCTTTTACCTACGGCGGTGAGAGATTGTCGATCGATACGATCGAAACAAACTTCGGTATCAAGGTCGATAAATACGCGACAGTCGACTTCTCTTCATTCAGAGATATCATCGAGGCGCTCGGCGGCGTTGATATCGAGCTGACGCTTGAGGAGATCAAGTATATCAACGCGCAGATCGACGTCAATGATCAGACCGACGTTACCTCGTTCTTAAAGTATGATGAGACCAAAGAAAAGCAGATGGTCCATCTCGACGGCTATCAGGCGCTGTGGTACGCACGAGATCGCGGCGAGGAGAGCTTGGGCGGTAATCCCGAATACAGCTTCTCCGGCGACGACTGGGATCGTACCTCTCGTCAGCGCAACCTGATCCAGACGATCATCAAGAGTCTGCGTGAGAACGCGTCCTTGACAGAGTTGGTTTCTATCGCGAACAAGATCGGACCTCTGGTCACCACAAACCTGAAGAAGGGCGATATCACCTTCCTCGTTTCCAACATGATGGCTTATATCAAGTATGATATGGAAGAGCTGTCGCTGCCGACTCAGGGTAAATGGGGATACGGCACGACGCCCGACGGTCAGAGCGTTATTGCAATCCATGACTGGGACGGTGTTCGTAAGGACGTTGCAAAGTTCATCTATGAGGATTCTGTATCCGGTGGATCTTCCTCTTCTTCCGCCGCGTCGACTACCGCGCCGACCACGAAATCGGGCGCTCAATAAGAAAGATGATCGCGGAAACCTGTTTCGGTTTCCGCGATTTAATATGTAATAAATAATATATAGACTATTCTATTAATGGTTTATCGAGGGTTTTATGAGTAATAAAAAGAAAGAAATCATCCGTACGATCAAATTTGTGCTGTTCTCCGCGTCGGCGGGCATCATCCAGATCGTCAGCTTTACACTGCTGACCGAGTTTTCGGGACTCAGCTACTGGCCGTGTTATCTGATCTCATTGGTACTGTCGGTGCTGTATAACTTTACGATCAACCGTAAATTCACCTTCCATTCCGCGGCAAATGTCCCGATCGCGATGCTCAAGGTCTTTATCTACTATTTGATCTTCACACCGCTGTCCACGATCGGAGGGAATTTTCTGGTCGAATCATTGGGCTGGAACGATTATCTGGTCGAGATCCTCAGTATGCTGCTGAACTTCATCACCGAATTCCTGTTTACCCGATTTGTTGTATACGGTAAACAGGTGGACAATGATAAGAAGTACATCGAAAAAGAAGCGCAGCGCGCTAAAAAGAAAGAAGCTTGAGCAGAATCACGAGGAACTGAATAAACAGGCATAAAACAAGGCTGTCACATCAAATGTGTGACAGCCTTTCTGTTATGTTGAAAAAGCAGTATTCGTAGCTACACTTTCATAGGCTCCTTTTGGTAAAAGGAGCTGTCCCCGAATGGGGACTGAGGAATTGCATAATTGATCAACCGAAGGGAGAAACTAAATTATTTATGATGCGGCTCAGTCGATCCTCTCGAATCTTCTCATTTTCTTTCCGTCTCTTTCGATGATCTCTTGGAACATCGTATAGGGGCGCACCCACAGATCATGATCGCCGTACAGCGCGCGGTAGATGACCATCAGCTCCGTTGTTTCACTGTCCTTGGCAAAATCGATCACCTCGTATTCATTGCCCTTGAAATGTCTGTAGCGACCCTTCACAATCTCCTCGGGGGCTAACTCAGGCTCTTTCTCCTCGACGTGAGAAGGCGTGCATTCGGGGACAGGGATCTGCATATCGCTTCCATTCTCCGAAAAATCGATGGCAAAGGAGCCGTCATTCTCGACGAGGATCATCGAGCTCATCGGCGGTATGGTGATCTCGCACCAACCGTTGCAGGGATATTGCTGATTGCCGTTGAGCACATCGGTCAGAACGCCGTTGAAGTCGGTGTTGATGCCGAGATTGCGCGGCTCATTGCTCTGGTTGAGCATGATATAGACCTTCTGATTGTCGGTTTTCATTGAGAAGCACATATGCTCGAGCTGGATCTGTTCATTCTTATACTTGCCGTACTGCAGCGCTTCCAGACTGTGTCTGATCTTGCCGAGCTTGCAGATGTGGTCAAACAGCGCGTAATCGGGATTCTCCAACGCGTTCAGATTCAGCTCTCTTCTCAGATCATCATCGGAATGACGCTGCTTTTTACCCTCCATGCCGAACTCACTGCCGTAGTAGATCGAGGGCACACCCGGCATCGCGTACAGCATGGTGTAGACATTCTTTTGCAAAGCCTTATCACGGATGATGCTCGCAAGCCTGGTCACATCGTGATTGTCCGCAAAGTTGTACATGTAGATGTTCTTGTACATACCCCAGTCGCCGACCTGACGATCGACGGAATGAGCGAATTCAAAATAGTTGCGGTCATTATGGCTGGAGTAAAGCCCCTTGTAGATCTCGTAGTTGGTGACGGAATCAAGTGCTTCCGCGTTTGCCAGACGGTTGTAATCGCCGCCGACGATCTCGCCGAACATCCAGAAGTCGGGCTTTTTCTCTTTGGTAACACCGCGCAGACGCTTGAAGAAGTTCACATCCATCACGTTGGCGGCGTCCAGGCGCAGACCGTCGATATCGAACTCGTCGATCCAGTAGCGTACCGCGTCAAAGAGATAATTTAAAACATCCTCGTTCTGCAGGTTCAGCTTGACCAGATCATAGAAGCCTGCCCAGCCCTCATAGCTGAAATGATCGCCGTAGGGGCTCTGCTGATCAAAGCGGATATTCTGAAACCATGAGGTATAGGGCGAACCCATGCCCTTTTCCTGAAGATCCCTGAACGCGAAGAAATCACGTCCGACATGGTTGAATACGCCGTCCAAGATCACGCGGATGCCGTTTTGATGCAGGGTATCGCAGATCTTTTTGAAGCTCGCGTTATCGCCCAGACGGCTGTCGATCTTTCTGTAGTCGATCGTGTCATAGCCGTGACGGGTGCTCTCAAATACCGGGTTGAATAAAATACAGTTGACGCCCATCTTTTTGAAATGGGGGATAAAGTCATAGATCTTATCCAGTCGGTAGTTCAGTTGAAAATCATTCTCCTTCGGCGCTCCGCAGAAGCCGATCGGGTAGATATTATAGATAACGGTGTTATGAATCCAGTGCATACATGATACCTCCTTTGATTGCACATATTCTCTTTGAAGTATAGCATTTTTTCGTATAAAGTCAAATTATAGTTGTATTAATCGTCGGTTTGTGCTAATATAAAGAGCGTGATGATCAATTAATTACATGATTGAGGTGCAATGATGGCGAAATATTTCGATAAAGATGAGATCAAGGAGTCAAGCTCCGAAAAGAAAATCCGCATCTTTTTAGCTGTGATGTATTTTCTTTTGGTGCTGACGGAAGTATGGATGCCGTTGATGTACGGCCCTGTGAATGACGAGGGACAGTATTCCATCCTCACCGCGGTCAATCTCCTGATACAGCCCAACGGTTACGGCAGTGCCGGTCAGGTGATGAGCGCGATCTACGGCGCGATTTTAGTCATCCTGCCGATCGTATCATTTTTCTTCTTTCTTTTGGATAAAAAATCCAAGAAAAAGTATGTCATCAGCTATATCACCTGTATCCTCAGCGCCGTTGTGATCTGCTTCGGTCCCGGCTCCTCGATCGCCTACGGCGGCATCATCAGTCTGATCCTGATCCTCGTGATCATGTTCATGACGACGCAGGGCTTTCAGGCGACCCGCATGAGAGAAAGAGCCGACGCGGAAGAGAAAACCGAATAACTTCTTATCGCAGGATCCCGCGCATATACTGTCTTGGTGATGGTTATGCGCGGTAAGTTTTTGATGATTTCTATTCTCTTGACGGCTGTACTCAGCCTTTCATCCTGTGTCAAAAGTATTCAGCAGCCGGCGGATGAATTAAAGCTGTATACATGGAGCGGTTCCTTTGAGCAAGGAGCCGAGGTAACGCTGTCTTTTACACAGACAGAAGGATATCTCGAGATCGAGAACGATGACAGCTCTCTTTCTGTCGGCGGATTATGTATGCTGACAGATGACGAGGTGTTGATCTTTGACGATAACAGCGGCATGAACTACTCCTTTGGTTATCGTCTGTACGGCGATCGGGTAGAGCTGAACCGCGACGGCAGTGTGCTGACGCTGAATAAAGTCGAATCCGATTGAATTATATAAACTGATTATCAAGGATTAGTATTATAATTCTTTTACGCTATTGTAAAATGAAGTCGGATTTGCTATAGTAGTGTGGCGTAAAAAGACGAATAAAAGAAGGGTCTAATAAAATGAAATTTGTAAAGAATCTGTTTTCCGCCGTGCTGGCGGGCATCATGATCTCGTTCGGCGGGGCGGTATATCTGGCGTGTGTCGCGGCGGAAAAAGCACAGCTCGGCGCGATCATGTTCTCACTGGGATTGTCGGTGATCCTGATCATGGGCTTTTTGCTGTTCACCGGCAAAACCGCCTATCTGCTCGAGAATAAGCCGTCCTACATCCCGTATCTGTGCACGATCTGGCTGGGCAATCTCCTCGGCTGTATGCTGATGGGAACGCTCGTCATGTTCGCGAAACCGAATCTTGCCGAAACCGCTAAGACGATCTGTGAGAATAAGCTCACGCAGTCGTGGTGGCAGACGATCATCCTCGGCGCGTTATGCGGCATCCTCGTGTATATCGCGGTGGATTATTTCAGGAGCGATAAGGACATAAAGTCGCTTCCCAAGTACATTTTGGTGTTCACCTGTGTACCCGCGTTCATCCTGTGCGGCTTTGAGCACAGCGTAGCGGACATGTTCTATTTTGCCGCGTCATCCGCCTATTCGCTGTATTCGGTACAGGGTATCGTATACATCCTCTTGGTATCGCTCGGCAACCTGATCGGCGCGGTAGCGTTCCACATGGTGAAAAAAGCGGTGCTATCAAAATAATTGCATAAATATCATGGTTGAAAAAGTCGCAGTTTGGTGCGACTTTTTTCATTTTATTATTGCTATAACGGTGTAATTGTGTTATAATAAACTGTCAAATTATGCACATTCTGGCTCCTTTTCTTAAGAGAGCCGGTGCTGAGGTTCTGAGCGGTTGATATTGATGTCGATCCTCAGTGATCTCAACCGATCAAAGAAGGAGCTGAGCTTTTGATCATCCTCGGTATCGATCCCGGCTACGCGATCGTCGGGTGGGGCGTAATCGAATACAAAGGCACCTCGCACCGTCCCGTCGCGTTCGGCGCGATCACGACCGAAGCGCATACGGATTTCAATCTGCGCCTTGAACAGATCTATAACGATACCGTCGAGCTGATCGGGCACGCAAAGCCCGACGCGATGTCGATCGAAAAGCTCTATTTCAACACGAATACCACGACCGCGATCCAGGTCGCGCAGGCGCGCGGTGTGATCCTGCTGGCTGCGCAGCAGGCGCATATCCCGGTGTATGAATACACACCCTTACAGGTGAAAACCGCTGTGACCGGTTACGGCAGAGCGCTCAAGCCGCAGGTGATGGAGATGACACGCAGGCTCCTGCATCTCAAAGAAGTGCCCAAGCCCGATGATACCGCCGACGCTTTGGCGATCGCGATCACACATACGCAGGCGGCGGGTACGAATCTGCGCGATACGATGATGAAACGAGGGATCAAGTAATGATATATTCCGTCAGAGGCAACCTGATATTGATGGACGCCGGTTACGCCGTAGTGGAATGCGGCGGCGTCGGTTATCGGGTGCAGACCTCGATCACCACGCAAAAACAGCTCAAGCTGAATACCGAGACCATGCTCTACACCTACATGAACGTCCGTGAGGACGCGATGGAGCTGTTCGGCTTTGCCACGAAGGGCGAGTTATCCACCTTCAAGATGCTGATCGGCATCACCGGCGTCGGCCCCAAGGTGGCGCTGGCGATTTTGTCCGATCTGACCAGTGAACAGATCGCGATGTGCGTATCCTCCGGCGACAGCAAGACCCTGACCCGCGCTAACGGCGTAGGCCCGAAGCTCGCGCAGCGTATCGTGCTGGAGCTCAAGGATAAGATCAAAGGCGTTGCTGATACAGCCGGCTTTGACGTCGGCAAGGGCAGTGTGATCGCCGATACCGGCAACGTTCCCAAGGCGGTCGCGGCGCTCGCGGTACTGGGCTATTCCGCCGCCGATGTTACCCCGATCCTCTCCAAGCTCGATCCGACCATGCCGGTAGAAGCGATGATCGCGGCGACCTTGAAGCAAATGGCATAATATCACAAGTGTAGGGGGAGGGGCTTTGAGGAGTTGTCCAAATCTGTGATTTGGTTCACAACTCCCATGCAACAGCGCTCCAAGAACAGGCAAAGCCTGTGATTGGTTAAGCGCCACTGTGCTCCTCCCGAAAGACTTGAATCCCTTTTTCGAAAGGAACTGTGTAATGGATTATAATACCGATTTTGAGATGGATTTTGAGGATCGTATCATGGATACCTCCGAGATCCCATCCGACACGATCGACTCCGATAACCCTCTGCGACCCAAAACGCTGGAAGATTATATCGGTCAGGATAAAGCAAAAGAGAATCTCAGAATATTTATCGAAGCGGCAAAAAAGCGCGGCGAGTCACTCGACCACGTGCTTTTGTACGGCCCTCCCGGACTGGGTAAAACAACGCTCTCGGGTATCATCGCCAATGAAATGGGCGTGAATATCCGCATCACCTCGGGCCCCGCGATCGAAAAGCCCGGTGATCTGGCGGCACTGCTCACCAACCTGAATCCCGGTGACGTCCTGTTCATCGACGAGATCCACCGACTGTCACGTTCGGTCGAAGAGATCCTCTATCCGTCGATGGAGGACTTCGCGATCGACATCATCACCGGTAAAGGTCAGATGGCGGCGTCCTACCATCTGCCGCTGCCGAAGTTCACCTTGGTCGGTGCGACGACAAGGGCGGGTCAGCTGACCGCTCCTTTGCGCGACCGCTTCGGTGTTGTACTGCGTTTGGAGATGTACACACCCGAAGAACTGGCGCAGATCATCACCCGTTCCGCGGGTATTCTGGACATCAAGATCGATGAAGAGGGCGCTTTGGAGCTCGCGTCCCGCTCCCGCGGCACACCGCGAATCGCCAACCGCCTGTTAAAGCGTGTACGCGATTTCTCCGAGGTCATCTCTGACGGCGTGATCACTCTTGAAGTGGCGCAGACGGCGCTTGACCGCTTAGAGATCGACGAATTGGGTCTGGATCAGAATGACAGACGTATGCTCGAGGCGATGATCAAGTATTATCGCGGCGGCCCTGTCGGACTGGAAACACTGGCGGCGGCGATCGGCGAAGAGGCTGTGACCATCGAGGACGTCTATGAACCCTATCTGATGCAGATCGGCTTTTTATCCCGCACACCGCGAGGACGCTGTGTCACCGCGGCGGCATATGAGCACCTCGGCTACAAAGTCCCCGCCAATACCGCGGCGGCGCAAGGCAGCCTGTTTGACTAAAGATCGTCATTGCGAAGTCCCCGACACACGTGGACACGCGTGTCAGGACTGTGGCAATCTCAACCGATTTCATAAAAGAGAGAAACCAACATGCGAAAAACAACCTATTGGAGCGATTATGAGCTCATCGATTCCTCCCGCGGAGAACGTTTGGAGCGCTGGGGCGACGTCATTCTGATCCGTCCCGATCCGCAGGTCATCTGGAATACCGAGCGCAAAAATCCGCTCTGGCATAACGCCCACGCGCGCTACATCCGCTC
>ONUI01000079.1 GCA_900320995.1 uncultured Eubacteriales bacterium | reverse complement strand
TCAAAAGAAAAACACAAGCCGCAGCCATAGTGGCTGAATGGTGAAGATAAGTGAACGACAGACTTACTGCATCGCATCCCCGAAAACACTTAATGCTGCTCGCTTCCGCGCCTGACATGATTCATGGCCGGGAATCGTACAGGGCCTGTCGCTCGCTTATCCACACCGTGGACGGCTTGCGAACAGTTTTATTATAACATATGGTAAAGATAAAAGCAAGTGTTTCTTTTCGGCGGATTTCGTCGATTTTTTAGTGCTCGTAAACGGAGTGCGGATCGGTTCTTATCGGTTGAGATTGTGAGGTGCTGTCCAAATCTATGATTTGGTATACAGCACCCATGCTCGTCGATATCCGGTTGGTATGCCTTGACCTCGTATCGCGGCTCCTCCTCTCCCCATAATCCGGGGAATTATGGGGTCCCCAATACTCCCAAGAAGCGGAGCGATCTCGCGAACGCTGATTGGCTGAGAGCTACTGCCACGGCTCCCCCCTTGTCCTTCGGACATTCCCCCAACGGGGGTACCTTAGGAAAGGGAGCCTATGAGCCTCGCAATGACGATTTGTATGCGGCAACCCTCAGTCACACATCATAACGCCTCCCGCGTCAAAAACGACACGAGAGGCTTGTTGATACTTTAGGAGTTTATCTCTTTTTATACAGTACAAGCTCCGGATCCTCGCCCTGAGCGCCGTAGGTGGCGATCAGGATGAAATCCGCACAGGCAATCACGCCGAAGCATCTGTCCGCGCCTGTGTGATCGCACGTGTGCGTGTTAAACTCCGCTTCGAGCTGCGTGCCCAGATAAGTGGTATCATCGTCGAGGAATTTCACTTCCGCTCCGTTCGGCAGGCGATACGCGAGATTGACGTAGCTGCCGACAAGGGCATTGAGCTTTTCGACCTTCGGCATCCCTTCGACAGAAAGAGCGTTGATCTCGTCGATCAGCTGACGCTTGAATTCGTCAAACTGACCGTTGTCGCTGAGCTGCTCATATCGTTTCCAGTAATCGAGCTTGGGCAGCATCTCCTTCATATAAACGCGCGCCTGATCTTCGGCAAAGCCCTGCTCGACCATATGAGGGATACAGACGTCGATCAGCTCCTCCATGTCGCTGTAGGTGAATACGCCGTCGGCATAACACCATTTGCAGTAAGCTTCGTTCGGAGAACCGTCACGGTTTCTGCCGAGCAGGTCATCCGTCAGCGGCATACCGCAGCACTGACAAATACGGCGTTCCGATATCATTTCCTTTGATTCCATCATCATACCTCCTGAAATAATAATATAGTCTGTTTTATTGAACCGTTCCGTTCACGATCTGCGCGTACTGATCCTCGGGGATCATCGGCGAGGTGATCTCCTGCATCAATTCGTCGCGGATGACAAAGCTTTCGGCAAACTGCTTGCCGGCTTCTTTGATTTTACCAAGGCGCGGCGCAGTCACGATCTGTGCCTCGGGCGCGTTGAACATCGGGCTTTCGGGAACGGTGATGATCGTGTGATCGTTAGGGAAACACAGCTTGAACTGCGCCTCCGCCGGTTCAAAATTATGCTTGCTGTTCGGGAAGCCGCAACCGCAGATCATCACATAGCGCAGATGGCTGAAATCCGCCTGACCGACGTGCTCATAGCGGTCGCCGACCTTGTGCATCGCCATACTGCTCAGCGGCAGAGTGCGGTCGAGCAGCGCCTTCATCGGAGCGGGCATCCCATAGCAGTACAGCGGATAGCTCCAGATCAGCAGATCGCTGTCGAGGATCTCTTCCAGTATCCGTCGCATATCGTCACGGTGGATGCATGCGCCGCCGTTTCGCATACAGGAAAAGCATCCGGTGCAATATTCGATATGCTGATCCACCGCATGGATAGTATGCACTTCATTCTGCGACGCCTCGTTCAATCCGTCCAAAAAGGCACGTGTGATGTGTAGGGTATCGCTGTTTTCTCTCTTAGGACTTCCGTTGATGACTAATATTCTCATGTGCTTCTCCTTTCTTTCTCAGTACGATCTTGATAAAATTCAGATAGTTTCCGCCGCCCGCCTCCATCGCCTTGCGGTCGCCGACGGCGTACTCGTTTTCCTGTTTGAGCCAATCCGCCCAGACCTCGTCGTTTGACGCCATCTCGGAAACTTCCGACACCTCTGCCCCGCCGCATTGTTCGACAATACTTTTCCAATAGGAAACGTCGTGCAGATAATCGAGCTGTTCGGGCGTCCATGATAATAACAGCTCAGGCGGCAGGTTATCATGGCAGTCTTTTTTCATTCTGGGAACGGTGATGTAGAGATAGCCGCCGGGCTTGATGAACGGCAGCAGCTTGCTGTCGAGATATTCGGGATCGCGCCCGAAATAGTTATAAGAATCCGTCGATACCACGGCGTCGAAGAAGCCATGCTCAAACGGCAATCTCTCCGCGTCCGCCTTGACGGGGATGATCTGCTCCTCATTCAATCCCATCGAGCTAAAGAACCGCCGGTTTTCCTCCGGGTCGCTCCACAGATCGGCGGCATAGACCGTAAAGCCGTATTCCTTCACCAGAAATACGCTCGTCAGTCCCTGACCGCTGCCGAGGTCGCACACGGTCGCTCCTTTCGGGATATGATGATCGATCAAGAGTTCTTCTACGAGCTTAATGGGGTTGGGACCCATGATTTTTGCCATCAATTCGGCGGTCATATATTTCTCACTCAGTGGATAATTCATGTTTTTCTCCTTAACAAAAGCCAGCCCTTGATGAAAAGAATCGCAAAGCAGAATACGCCTGCATAGGGCTGTCGGGTGATGATAAACAGCAGGCAAGCGATAACCGATAAAGCGAACCCTGTTATCAATCGGTGCTTGCTCCACTGCGGCTTATCCAATCGGCTGATGATCAGTCCGCAGACGCCGTTCAATACAGTCAGACCGATGACAACAGCATATACGATCTTGATCCAAGTCTGAATATCGCTCAGTGCAAACAAAGATACCGATTGCTTGTCCGTGCCGCTGCCGAAAACGGGAATCAACAACAGTAAAGCCATGAACACATCCAACACATGACATAACAGTACGGTATAGTTCCCGATCAGCTCTCGTTTTTCATCCTCTGCGGCGGTGATGATCTCATCCGGAGACAGCAGCTCATCCACGGTCACAGAAAAGAATTTGGCAAGTTCCTTTAATGAGTCAAGATTCGGGTAGCCTCTTCCCGACTCCCACTTCGATACGGCGGTTCTGGACACATAGATCGCCTGCGCCAGCTCCTCCTGCGTCAGTCCTTTACTTTTCCTTAATTGCTGTAGTTTTTCACTAAACTCCATTTTTGTTCCTCATATCGGTTACCGCACTTTGGTAAAGCTTGAATAAGCCGAAGCTCAGCAGGATCGAGCCGATGATATCCGTCGCCCAGTGAACGCCTGAAATCAGTCTGCCGATGACCATAAAGGCTGAGAACAGAACGACGATCATCATGGTGATCTGCTTCATCTTTCTATTATCACACCGTCTGTTGACCTGAAATACCAACGTCGGCATGACAGACAGCACCAAAAGCGTTGTCGACGACGGATAGGACGCCTCCAAAAATCCGTCGATCAGGATCGGGCGGTAATTGATCGGCACCATCTCAAAGAACAGGTAGCCGAAGATCACCAGCATATAATAGCCGCCTAACAACAGAATGTCGGCATCCACTTTGAACAAACTCTTTCTTTTGATGAGTTGACAGAGTCCCAAACAGCCGAAGCACAGGCATACGGCGATCGGCACCAGTCCCAGCCAGTCGGTGACGGTATACAGCGTCATGTGTACGCCTGTCAGCTGATGAAACCATGTGTTGAAGGTCGCAAAGCCGACCTTTGATCCGTTCGGTCCCACTGCCTGCACATCGACGAGCATGATCAATACCGTCCACAGCGCAAAAGCGAATAACGAAATAACACCCGTTGTCAAATTCCTTTTCAATTCGATCAGTCCTTTCCGTTTGACTGATCCAACCGTAACACAGGGTAATGAAAAAGGAAAGAATCGCTCCGTCACACGGATGACACGAATCGTGTCATGCGCTTATCTTCTTACTTTTTCCAAAAGAACGCAAAATGCTTGTCCTTGATAAACCCGAGCCTTTCGTAAAACGGCATATCAGACAGGACATACGCTTTCTTTGCGCCGAGGGATGTTGCGCGGTTCAGCGCCTCGAAAACCACCGCTTTCGCTGCCCCTTCTCCTCGATACGCAGGAATCGTACATACCGGCTCGACATAGGCGTAATCGGTTTGATCGGAGTACCACAAGCAGCAATAGGAAACATATTCCCCGTCACTGTTTTTTGCCGCTATGCTGAGAGAGGAATTGAAATGCTTGCGAAACTCAGGAATTGCAGGGTAAATATCGCCGTCCCTCTCAAATTCCGCCTTGTCTGCTCCGTGGTCAAAGCCCTGCCATAAGAGCCATTGGAAATCATACGGTTCTTTCACAGGATCAAGCTGAGCGAACTGTAAGCCGTCGGGCAGACCGGAAGGTAGTTCACGGTCGAGCTCAAGCCGCATGATGGTTTCCGTTTGTTCGGCAAGGATGAAGCCCGCCGATTGTGCCATGCTTATTTCATCGGCGCAGTTATCGCAGACGGCGATACCCAAGCCGTTTTCATCTTTCATCTCACGATAAGCATAGGCGAGGATCTCGGGATAGATTGAACGATATTCCGTCAGTGCGCCGACAAACGCCTCGCCGAAATACATATCATAGATCGCCGCGCCGACGACTTGATCGCCATCCAGCCAAAGCCCGATGGAATTCATCAGGCTTTTGTCGAATTCAGGGTGCTCCATCATCCACTCGAACCGACCCCAAATCCAGTTGATGTGATTTTGATTATCGCGATTCAGCTCGATCAGAAAATCACAGACCGCTTCATAGTCTTTACTGCTGTAGTTTTTGAATTTGATCGTATCATCTGCTCTTACTTCATTTCGTTCATTACATTTTGTAGCTTTTCTAAGAAACTTCCCGCGTGAGAGCCGTCCATCTGTGTGTGATGGAACTGAAACGAGATCGGCAGTTCATATTGCGAATCCTTTTTGCGGTATCTGCCCCAACTGATGAAGGGGTTGTTGAAGATACCAGTGTTCATGCCGACAATACCGTCGAGCTCGGTTTCGATGATCGCCGATGTGCCGATGACCATACTGTCACGCGATAAATCCTTGTTATCACAATTTTCGGCGACACATGAGGTGTTTTCCAGATACGCACGGTTGAATTCTTCCAAATCCTCTGCATACGGAATATCGCAGGAATTGATATTTCCGTTCTTATTCTTGACGATGACACTGACTGCGATCGAATCATACTGCAACAGCTTATCACCGACAGGAAGTGTGTAAAACTCCTTGATATCAACGGAGGCTTTTGCGATGCAATAACAAAGCAGCATATTGAATTTCACAGTCCTCTTTTTGCCGACTGTCAGCAGATTGGTAACGTCAAGCGTTTTGAAAAATGTCACCATCGGGTTTGGCGCTTTCATCCACAGCTCATACGCCGTTGCTCTTGCGCTTTCCTTTGGATTGATTTCTTTCGGCATCATTTACTCCTTAATGTCCTCTGCGTTTTTCCATGCGTTTTTGCTGTTTAAGTTCATACAACCGCCGTTTTTCCGCTTCCTTTTTTTCGCGGGACTTTTTCTTTCGCTCCGTTTTGTTTTCCTCGTACTGCTTTTGAAGCGCCTGCTGAGACTTGGTGCCGACCCCGGATTGTTCAAGTTGTTTATGCGCATTTCGCTGACGGCGTTTCGGATTGTCGGCTTTCTGTTTGATTTCAGCTTTTATGGGTGTGCTGAATCGTAAATGATCATAATGCTTTAGAACGAACGCATAGACCTCCGCGTCTGTCGGCTCGGCTCCGAATACTACTTTGCAAGCAGAAAGCTTATCGCCGTCCAACTCCTCGAACACGCCCACCCAAAACGGCTCGTCAAAAAAGATCGTCAGCTTTGATTCCAATAACATTCTGTATCACTGTGCTTTTTCATTTATTCCGTATCATCTTGAACATGCCCGGTCCGTCCCACTCGCAGGGGCGTTCCTCGAAGCCGTGTTTTTGATAGAAGCCGACCGCTTCCTTTGAGCTGATCAGCTCCAGACTGACCGCCCAATCGGGGGCGATGTTTTCTCTGATATATGTTTCCAAGGTGTTCAGCAGTAATGTGCCGACGCCCTTTGATTGGTATTCGGGTATAATGGCAAAGTCCTTGATGTAGAACGACATCCCGCCGTCGCCGATCAGCCGCACCATGCCGACAGGCGTTTCATCATCGTATGCGGTAAAGGTCGCAATCGTGTTCTCCAGCGCTTTCTGCACCTGCCCGATGCCGGGCGGCTCCCAACCGACCGATCTGTAGAGCCGCAGGAATAATGCAGCGGATAATTCATTTGTTTTTACTGTCATACGATTCACATTTTTTCCAAGGACGCGCCTTACCTGTCCAACCTTTTTCTTTCCAATAGCGCATATCTGCCTCGTTCCAACCGTTTTTCTGCAAGAGGTGCATTATCCAAAAGAAGCCTTTGGTTTTCAGACCGGGCTTTACGCCGCCTTGACGCCGACGTATTCTTGTCGCGATCGATTCTGTTTCCTTTTTGATTCTCTGCTTTTTCCTTTCAGGCACCTTGCTCCAATCAATGGCGGCAACACCGATTCCGAATTTGTATATCTTAGCCACACCCCAGAAAAACAAGCTGTCCGACATATCCCTATTGGTGGAT
>ONUI01000060.1 GCA_900320995.1 uncultured Eubacteriales bacterium | reverse complement strand
GAAATTTCGCAGAGCAAGGCGGAGGACGCAGGCATACTGGCGTATGTCAAGGACGACAACACCGCTATGCGGAATTTAACGCAATAAATGTTAAAGTGTTTTAATGATACTTAGTATAACAGACGATAACGGTGTTTTGCACGGTTCTGTCCGCTTGAAACGCGCGATCGACAGAGCCGCGGCTATCCGATCAGCCCGAAGGATACGGACAACGCCTGATTGATCTGCTTCATCGACTGTACGTTGACGCTGCCCATCTTCTCTCTGAGCCGGCGTTTATCTAATGTACGAACCTGCTCGAGCAGGACGACGCTGTCCTTGTATAAGCCGCAGTCGCGCGCTTCGATCGGGATATGCGTGGGCAGCTTGGTCTTATCCGTCTTGCTGGTGATCGCCGCCGCGATGACGGTGGGGGAGTAGCGATTGCCGACGTCGTTCTGGATGATCAGCACCGGCCGTACACCGCCCTGCTCCGATCCGACCACCGGACTGAGATCGGCATAATAGATATCGCCGCGTTTGATATTCAATTGCTTCACACTCCTGAATTTGTATCTTCTGCAATTATCTTTGACAGTTTGGCGCGATTTATTCCGACGATCAAAGATCAACATGATTTGAAAATCATTTATACTTGTGTTACAATAGAAAACGGTTACTTTTGTAACAGGCTCCCTTTGGTAAAGGGAGCTGTAGCCAGACACGCGTGTCTGGCGACTGAGGGATTGTACTAAATTGTTCGAGCGAAGCGAGTATCTCAAAGGCTCCCTTTCCTAAGGGAGCTGTCACCGAAGGTGACTGAGGGTTGCTATCTCAACCGCATACTATTACCTTGATGTTATTGCAAAGTGTAATAACAGAGTATCTCCCTTCGGTCGGTCAAATTATACAATTCATCCGTCAGCTGACACTCGTGTCCGCTGACACCTTCCTTTCCCAAAGGAAGGCTTTTATAGGTTTTTACACTTTGAGCGGTTACTTTGATAACCGTTATTATTGTATGATTCGTGAGGGATAAAGTGAGTAACAGAACCAAAGGAATCCTGCTTCTGATCCTATCGGCGTTTTTCTTCGCCTGTATGAATATGTTCGTCAAGCTCAGCGGCGATGAGCTGCCTGTGTTCCAAAAGGTGTTTTTTCGCAACGCGATGGCGTCCGTGATCGCGTTTATTGTTCTTATTAAGAATAAAGCGCCCCTGCGTCCGACGGTCAAGGGCAGCTGGAAGTATCTCGTATTGCGGACGGTGTTCGGCTTGACGGGCGTGGTCTGCAATTATTACGCGCTCGAAACACTGGTGCTGTCCGACGCGTCCATCCTCAATAAGATGTCGCCGTTTTTCGCGGTGATCTTCTCATTCATTTTCATCCATGAGCGCCCGAGGCTCTATCAATGGCTGATTTTGGGCGGCGCGTTATTCGGCACTGTCTTCGTCATCAAGCCCAGCTTTGCCAACGCCGCGTTCATCCCTGCGTTGGTAGGATTTTTAGGCGGCGTGAGCGCAGGCGCGGCATACGGCTGTGTGCGCAAGCTCGGATTGATGGGGGAGAGCAACCCGTATATCGTGTTCTTCTTCTCCACGGCGTCCACCCTGATCGTCACGCCGATCATGATCGCGGGCTATGTGCCGATGACGGCGCTGCAGTGGGTGTATCTGCTCAGTGCCGGCGTCACTGCGGCGCTCGCGCAGTTCTCCATCACCGCGGCGTATACCTACGCGCCCGCCAAGGAGATCTCTGTCTACGATTTCAGCCAGATCATCTTCGCGTCGCTGATGAGCCTGATCGTGTTCCAGCAAGTGCCGGATATCTGGAGCGTCGTCGGCTATGTCATCATCATTTCGATGGCGATCCTCAACTTTTTTCTCAGCAGAGAAAAAATCACTAAAAATTCAGAGTGATACTCTTCCTTTATCGTCGAATTGCCGATATTGACTTTTCCGAACAATTGTGATACATTTTTAACAGACAATTAATAAAGGCTGTGACGAAGACGGTCAAGGCATTGTTTTTTCAGAGAGTCGGCGGCTGGTGTGAGCCGATAGAATGAGCCTGAGTACCCATCGCTTCTGAGCCGGGAGCCCGAAAAGTCATACATGTGTATGCTGAGTAGATACTCCCCGTGATTGCTGCGTAAAGGCATAGGGATTCATATAGATTGTCATCACGAGGCACATCGTGCCGTGGTGATCTCAACCGATAGTTTCGCAATGACAATTTATATCGATCCTGAGAGTGGCAGTAGCATTACTGCAAGTTGAGTGGTACCGCGGATGTGATTTTTCACGCTCGTCTCAATGTGTATTGAGGCGAGCGTTTTTTTTGCGGTGCTCGTCCAAGAAGCGGAGCCGCATGGCGAACGCTGATTGGCTAACAGCACCCACGCAAGGATCTCCCAAGAATCGGAGCGGACGATCGAGTTCGCGAACGATGATTGGCTGAGAGCTACTGCGAGGTCTTTTTCCGAAAGATCAGACCTGTGTGGTGATACCCTGCTTGTATACCCAAGCCGACTGCTTTATCACAATTTCGATTATTGATTGTTGAATCCTAATATTTTACAGGAGGAACACATTATGTCAGTAGTAGATAACGAAAAACTCATCGAGGTCGCGAAGCGTATCCGTGAAATGCGCGAGATCAGCGGCTTTTCCGTGGAAGAAATGGCGGAGAAAACCGAGGTGTCCGTATCCGAGTACAAGGCGTATGAGAACGGCACCGAGGATTTTCCCTTCACCTTCATCCACAAGTGCGCTTTGGCGTTCGGACTGGGCATCACCGACATCCTCGAGGGTGAGTCCGCAAGGCTCAAGAGCTACACCGTGACCCGCCGCGGCGGCGGCAGACAGACTGCCGAGGAGGAGGGCATCTCCATCATCAACGTCGCGCCGATGTTCAAGAACAAGATCGCCGAGCCGTATTTCTGCCAGTACGATTACAACGAGAGCTTGCAGAATAAACCGATCCACCTGACCAAGCACGCGGGACAGGAATTCGACTTTGTCCTGTCGGGCAAGATGAAGATCCAGATCGGCAACAACTTTGAGGAGCTCGCCGCGGGCGACAGCATCTACTACAATTCCTCCACGCCTCACGGCATGATCGCGATCGGCGGCGAGAACGTCAAGTTCATCGCCATCATCCTGCCGGGTGAGATAGAGACCGAAGAGCGTGACGACGAGGTTATGAAGGCGCATGTCAAGAAGAAATCCGCCATCACCGGTCAGTTTGTCCGCACATTGGAGGACGAGAACGGCTGCCTCAAGGCGATCAGCTTCCGCAATGAGGATAAGTTCAATTTCGCGTTCGACTGCGTTGACGCGATCGCGAACAATACGCCCGATAAGCTCGCCATGCTCCATGTCGACAAGAACAAGGTCGAGCGCCGCTTTACCTTTAACGATATGAAGCGCCGTTCCAATCAGGCGGCGAACTATTTTAAGTCCCTCGGCATCAAGAAGGGCGACCGCGTTATGCTCGTCCTCAAACGCCATTATCAGTTCTGGTTCAGTATGCTCGCGCTGCATAAGCTGGGCGCGATCGCGATCCCCGCGACCAACCAGCTCCTTGCGCACGACTTTGAGTACCGCTTCCAAAGCGCGGGCGTTTCCGCCATCGTCGCGACTGCCGACGGTCAGGTTGCCGATTCCGTCGATGAGGCGCAGACGACCTGCCCGACCTTGCAGACCAAGATCATGGTCGGCGGCAACAGAGAGGGCTGGCATGACTTCGACGCGGAGTTCGAGATGTACTCCACCCATTATTACCGCACGACGGAAACGCCCTGCGGCGATGATACGATGGTCATGTTCTTCACCTCGGGCACGACAGGTTATCCGAAGATCGCCAACCACAGCTATAAGTACGCGCTCGGTCACTATGTCACCGCCAAATACTGGCACGGCGTCGATCCCGACGGCCTGCACTTCACCATCTCCGACACCGGCTGGGGCAAGGCGCTGTGGGGCAAGTTCTACGGTCAGTGGCTGTCCGAGGGCGCGGTATTCACCTATGACTTCGACCGCTTCCACGCGGACGACATCCTGCCGATGTTCAAGAAATACAATATCACCACCTTCTGCGCGCCGCCTACCATGCTGCGCATGATGATCAAGGAGGATCTGAGCAAGTACGATCTGTCCAGCATCGTCCATATGACCACCGCGGGCGAGGCACTCAATCCCGAGGTGTGGCGCCAGTTCCGCAAGGCGACCGGGCTGAGGATCATGGAGGGCTTCGGTCAGACCGAGACCACCCTCACCATCGGCAACCTCTTCGGCACAACACCCAAGCTCGGCTCGATGGGCAAGCCCATCCCCGGCTATGATATCGATATCGTTGATCCCGACGGCAATCCCGTTCCCGACGGCGAGCCCGGCGAGATCATCATCCGCACCGACAAGCGCGTTCCCTGCGGATTGTTCAAGGGCTATTATAATAATGAAGAAGCCACCAAAGAGGCATGGCATGACGGCATGTATCACACCGGTGATACCGCTTGGCGCGATGAGGACGGCTACTTCTGGTATGTCGGCAGAACCGATGACGTCATCAAGAGTTCCGGCTACCGTATCGGACCGTTTGAGATCGAGTCCGTTATCATGGAGCTGCCCTATGTCCTCGAGTGCGGTGTATCCGCCGCTCCCGACGAGGTGCGCGGTCAGGTCGTCAAGGCGTCCATCGTGCTGGTCAAGGGCACCGAGGGTACGGAGGAGCTCAAGAAGGAGATCCAGGACTACGTCAAGAAGCATACCGCGCCGTATAAGTATCCGCGTATCGTCGTCTTCAAGGACAGCCTGCCCAAGACGATCAGCGGCAAGATCCAGCGCAATAAGCTGTAATCGGTGAAGAATGAGCGATGAGGGGTGAAGGATCATGACCTGTTCCTTAGAACGTGATTTTATGCGTCACACGCGTCACACCCCTCAAAAACCGCATGGATAAGCCGTTTTCAGCATGACGCGTCCGCATGTTTTATCCGTCATGCGACGCGTCACAGCTGACAGAAGAACAGGATTAATCGACGTTTACTGTAGGGCGGGGGTGCTCCCGCGGCAGTTCCTATACATCCCACCCAAACGCGAAGCAGATGAACCATGTAGGGCGGGGGCTTGCTCCCGCCGAACACCGGACAATATGTATTTTAAACGCGAAGCAGATCGCTATATTGTAGGGGAGGGGCTTGCTCCCGCCGAACACCGGACAATATGTATTTTAAACGCGAAGCAGATCACTATATTGTAGGGGAGGGGCTTCGCAAGTCAAGGAGAAGTATATCCTTTGCTTCGCACATACATTCATGTAGATGAAACGTAACGGGAGCAGCAAGCCGCTCCCCTACAAATTCCCTGAAATGTTTCCGGTCGATCACAACTGTTCCACTGTAACTGACTTATGCTGTCGGGATATTCCTCATCCGCAGTGTCGGTGACGCGTCGCATGTCGCATCAAAAATGCGAACGCGTCATGGCGAAAACCGCATGTGTAAGCCGTTTTATGGCACCGTGACGGCTGTGACGGGTAAAAACGGGCTTTTGCGGAGATGTATCATCAGGACGACTGTGACGCGTCACCTGTCATTTTATGACGCGTCAGCCGTTGTCCGATAATTAGATGTTGACAATTTGATTTGTAAAGGCTATGACGAAGAGGGCGCGGTTCTCTCATCATCCAGAGAAAGAGCGGTTGGTGCAAGCTCCCATGATGGATTCCGTGTTTGTAGCTTCTGAGCCGGGGAGAAGAAAGTATCCTGTGATATGATTAGACCTCCTCCGTGATTGCTGCGTAAAGGCATAGGGGTTCATATAGATTGTCATCACGAGGCACATCGTGCCGTGGTGATCTCAACCGATAGTTTTGCAATGACAATTTATATCGATCCTGAGAGTGGCAGTGCTGAGATATCAGCCTGCAATTTGAGTGGTACCGCGGGTGTTATGCGCTCGTCTCAAAGTGATTACTTTGGGATGGGCGTTTTTTTGTGGAGTTGTCCAAATCTATGATTTGGCATACAACTCCCACGCAAGGCTCTCCCAAGAATCGGAGCGGACATTGAGTCCGCGAACGATGATTGGCTGAGAGCTACTGCGAGGTCATTTTCCAAACCATTGGACGTTGAGAACAAATCGGTCGAAATAACAGGCTTAGCGGTATTGACCATCCCAAAAGAAAAGGGGTATATGTTATGGACTACAACACGACAGCTTTGGACACGAAAATCAAAGAAATGGCGACCCGAATTCGCGAGCTGCGCGAGCTTGAGGGCAAGACGATCGCCGAGATGGCGGCGTTCGCCGACGTCACCGAAGAGGAGTACATCGCGTGTGAGTCGGGCGAGCAGGATCTGAACTTTGCGTTCATCTACCGCGTCTCTCAGGCGCTGAACGTCAACGTCACCGAGATCATCGAGGGTATCTCCCCGAACCTGAAATCCTATACCGTGACCCGCCGCGGACTCGGTCAAAAGGTTTCTCAGGCGCATGGTATGACCTATTATAACCTCGCCTACGCGTTCCAGAACCGTATCGCCGAGCCCTTGTATGTCAAGAGTAAGTATAATCCCGAGGCGCAGTCGAAGCCGATGGAGCTGACTACTCACGACGGACAGGAGATCGACATCGTCATCGAGGGACAGCTGATGGTACAGGTCGGCGAGCATAAGGAGATACTCGGCCCCGGCGACACCATCTACTTCGATTCCAACACCCCTCACGGTGAAATGGCAGTCGGCGAGCAGGATTGTATCTTCTACGCCATCGTCCTCAACCCGAAGGGTGAGCCGATTCCCGAGCTGACCACCACCAAGGCGATCGCCGCCGCGAAGGTAGAGAACGTCGATACCAAGGAACGTGTCTGGAAGAAGTTCGTCGACTATGAGGTCAACGAGAACGGTACGCCCACCAAGGTCACCTTCAAGAATGAGGACAAGTTCAACTTCGGCTTCGACGTCATCGACGCCATTTCCTATAAAGATCCCGATAAGCTCGCGATGATCCATGTCGCGAACGACAAGACGGAGCATCGCTTCACCTTTACCGATATCCGTCACGCGTCATGCCAGTGCGCGAACTATTTCAAGTCGCTCGGCATCCGCAAGGGCGACCGCGTCATGCTGATCTTGAAGCGTCATTACCAGTTCTGGTTTGCGATCATCGGTCTGCATAAGCTCGGCGCGATCGCGATCCCCGCGACCAACCAGCTCCAGTCGCACGACCTTGAATACCGCTTCAAGGCGGCGGGCGTTTCCGCCATCATCTGTACCGGCGACGGTTATTCCGCCGCTGAGGTCGAGAAGGCGATGGAGAATTATCCGCAGTTAAAGCGCATCATGGTCAACGGTGTGCGCGAGGGCTGGCGCAACTTCGATGAAGAATACAAGCTGTTCTCCTCTCACTTTGAGCGCAAGGAGAGCTCTCCCTGCGGCGACGATATCATGCTGATGTACTTCACCTCGGGTACCTCCGGTTATCCGAAGATCGCCGCGCATAGCTATAAGCTGGCGCTCGGTCACTTTATGACCGCGCATTTCTGGCACAACGTCGACCCCGACGGACTGCACTTCACCATTTCCGACACCGGTTGGGCAAAGGCGGCATGGGGCAAGCTTTACGGACAATGGCTGTGTGAAGCGCCGATGTTCGTCTATGACTTCGACCGCTTCCACGCCGACGACATCCTGCCGATGTTCGCCAAATATCATATCACCACCTTCTGCGCGCCGCCTACGATGCTGCGTATGATGATCAAGGAGGATATCAGCAAGTACGATTTCTCCTCCGTCAAGCGCATGACCACCGCCGGCGAGGCGCTCAATCCCGAGGTGTACAACCAGTTCGAGAAGCTCACCGGCTTACAGATCATGGAGGGCTTCGGTCAGACGGAGACAGCCGTTATCATCTGCAACATGATCGGCGCGCCGCATAAGATCGGCTCGATGGGCAAGCCCTCTCCGATCTATGATATCCACCTGATCGACAAGGACGGCAACGACGTTCCCGACGGTGAGCCCGGCGAGATCTGCATCAATATCGCTGACAAAATGCCCTGCGGTCTGGCGATGTACTACTACAACGACGTCGACTCCACCCGCAAGAACTGGCGCAACGGCTACTATCACACCGGCGACCTCGCTTGGCGTGATGAGGACGGCTTCTTCTGGTATGTCGGTCGCGCGGATGACGTCATCAAGTCCTCCGGCTACCGTATCGGACCGTTTGAGATCGAATCCGTCATCATGGAGCTGCCGTATGTTCTCGAATGCGGCGTATCTCCCGCGCCCGATCCCGTCCGCGGACAGGTCGTCAAGGCTTCTATCGTGCTGGTCAAGGGTACCGAGGGCACCGAGGAGCTGAAGAAGGAGATCCAGGACTACGTCAAGACCCATACCGCTCCGTATAAATATCCGCGTATCGTCGTCTTCAAGGACAGCCTGCCCAAGACCACCAGCGGTAAGATACAGCGCAATCTTTTATAGTGGAAAGTGGAAAATGGAAAGTGGAAAATTTCGGGAAACGCTTTGCGTTTTGATTTATATGGAATTCATTTGAGGGCGAAGCCCTCCCTTAACTTTCAATTTTCAACTTTCAATTTTCAATTAACCAATGGAGTCTAAAATGCACTACAAACGTCTGACTATATTATGCGGTCACTACGGTTCGGGAAAGACCAATATCGCCGTCAATATGGCGCTCGACCTCGCCGAAAAGCGGGACAATGTCGCGATCGCCGACCTCGATATCGTCAATCCCTATTTCCGCAGCAAGGACAGTGAGGATGAATTCAAACAGAAGGGCATCCGCCTGATCTGTTCCGAGTTCGCGTCCTCCAACGTGGATCTGCCCTCCATGCCCGCCGACCTGTATTCGATCACCGATGACAAAAGCCTGAGCGTGATCATGGATATCGGCGGCGACGATAGGGGAGCCTACGCGCTCGGCAGACTGCGTGACGCGATCATAGCGGAAAACGACTATGAGATGCTCATGGTCGTCAACCGATACCGCCCCCTGACGCCCGACGCTGAGTCCACCATCGAGGTCATGCGCGAGATCGAAGCGGCGTGCGGTATCCCGTTCACGGGCATCATCAACAATTCTAACTTAGCAACCGAGACCTCCGCGGATGATATTCTTTCCTCTGTGAAGTACGCCGAGGAATTGTCAAGGCTCACGAGCCTTCCGCTGGTGCTCACCACCGTTGAGGAGCGTCTTTATGATGACCTCAAGGATCAAATCAGCCCATTATTCCGCTTGAAGTTGCAAAAGAAGCCTATATAGCCTTCCCCTTGAGGGGAAGGTGTCACCGCCGGCTAAGGCGGTGACGGATGAGGTGGAAACCTCTCCGCTCCAACACTGAACGGGATGAGACAGAAGCGCTTCCACCTCATCCGACCAAATCACCTCGATCGGTGATTTGCCCACCTTCCCCTCAAGGGGAAGGCTCTAATCCTCCCTTTACCAAAGGGAGGCTTGGTAATCTGCCCACTATAATCCAATTATTCATATAAAAGTATTATAAAGAAGGGGAAATGTATATGGCAAAACTAACATTCAAGACCGACAACTGTAAGGGTTGCGGACTGTGCGTCGACGCTTGTCCCAAAGGGATCTTGCAGATCGCCACAGACAAAATCAACAAGAAGGGTCATCATCCCGTAGAGTGCACCGATATGGACGCCTGTATCGGCTGCGCGTCCTGCTACATGATGTGCCCCGATTGTATTATCAAGGTAGAAAGGTGATGAAAAACAATGGCAGATAAGATTTTGATGAAAGGTAACGAAGCGATCGCTGCTGCCGCTATCAAGGCAGGCTGTCTGCATTACTTCGGTTATCCGATCACCCCTCAGACCGAGATAGCTGCCTATATGGCGAAGGTTATGCCCAAGGTCGGCGGTACCTTCCTGCAGGCTGAGTCCGAGATCGCCGCGATCAACATGGTATACGGCGTGGCGTCCGCGGGCAAACGCGTCATGACTTCTTCTTCCTCTCCCGGCGTATCGCTGAAGGGTGAAGGTTTATCCTACTTAGCGGGCTCCGATCTGCCCTCCCTGATCGTCAACGTACAGCGCGGCGGTCCCGGACTCGGCGGCATCCAGCCCTCCCAGTCCGACTACTTCCAGTCCACCCGCGGCGGCGGTCACGGCGATTATCACATGATCGTCCTCGCTCCCGCGTCCGTCCAGGAGATGGCGGAGCTGACCGTCAAGGGCTTTGAGCTGGCGGATACCTACCGCATGACCGCCATGATCCTCGCCGATGGCACCATGGGTCAAATGATGGAGCCTGTTTCCATCGAAGACCTCGAGGTCAAGCCCGCTCCCGAAAAGCCGTGGGCGACCACCGGCACCAAGATGGAGCGTGAGCACAATATCGTCAACTCCCTCTCTCTGGTTCCCGAGGAACTCGAGGAGCTCAATTTCAAGCGCTATGACCGCTATAAGGTCATTGAAGAGAACGAGACCATGTATGAGGAATACAAGGTCGATGACGCCGACATCGTGATCGCGGCGTTCGGCATCGCGGCTCGCGTCAGTAAGAACGCGGTCGATGAGGCCAGAAAGCAGGGCATCAAGGTCGGTCTGATCCGTCCGATCACTCTGTGGCCGTTCCCGAAGGCGCCCTTCAAGAAGGCTGCCGAGCACGCGAAGGCGTTCATTTCGGTCGAGCTGAATATGGGTCAGATGATCGAGGACGTACAGCTCGCCACCGAGAGTAAGTGCCCCGTGACCCTGTGCAACCGCGCGGGCGGTATGATCCCCGATCCCGAGCAGGTGCTGAACGCGATCAAAGAAGTAAACGGAGGTATCAAGTAATGGCTGTATTTGAGAAACCGCATGCACTCATTGATGTGCCGCTGCATTACTGCCCCGGCTGTACTCACGGTATCGTACACCGTCTGGTAGCCGAGGTTATCGACGAGCTGGGCATCGAGGGCAAGACCATCGGTATCGCCCCCGTAGGCTGCTCCGTTATGGCTTATAACTATTTCAACTGTGATATGATCGAGGCGGCTCACGGCCGCGCTCCGGCTGTCGCGACCGGCGTGAAGCGTGCCGATCCCGAGAACAACATCGTCTTTACCTATCAGGGTGACGGCGACCTTGCGTCCATCGGTATGGCGGAGACCGTCCACGCGGCGGCTCGTAACGAGAACATCACCGTTATCTTTATCAACAACGCGATCTACGGCATGACCGGCGGTCAGATGGCGCCGACCTCTCTGGTCGGTCAGGTCACCCAGACCTCTCCCTACGGCCGTGACCCCAAGGCTTGCGGCTACCCGATCAAGGTCTGCGAGATGCTCAGTGAGCTTGTCGGCCCCGAGTACCTCGAGCGCGTCACCGTCAACAATGTCAAGAATGTCAGAAACGCGAAGAAGGCGATCAAAAAGGCGTTCCAGAACCAGATCGACGGCAAGGGCTTCTCTCTTGTCGAGGTCGTATCCTCCTGCCCGACCAACTGGGGCATGACCCCCAAGCAGGCGCTGGATTGGATCGAAAGCGATATGCTGCCTTACTATCCCTTAGGCGTATATAAGGATCGTTCCGCGGAACAGAAGGAGGCAGAATAATGAGTGCTAAAAATATGTTATTCTCCGGCTTCGGCGGTCAGGGTATCCTTTTCGCCGGCAAATTTATTGCCTACAAGGGTCTGATTGAGGACAAGCAAGTTTCATGGCTGCCGTCCTACGGTCCCGAGATGCGCGGCGGTACAGCGTCCTGCTCCGTCATCGTATCCGATACGCCCGTCGGTTCTCCGATCGTCAGCAATCCCGATATCCTCGTCGCGATGAACCTGCCCTCTCTGGACAGATTCGAGAGCAAGGTCAAGCCCGGCGGCATGATCTTCGCGGATTCTACGCTGATCGAGCGCAAGGTCGAGCGTGACGACGTCAAGGTGTTCTACATCCCCGCGACCCGCATGGCTTCCGATGAGAAGCTCGGCAACCTCGCCAATATGATCATCGTCGGCAAGCTCCTCAAGGAGACCGGCGACTATACCGAAGAGGGCATCCGTGCCGCTCTGGACAAGGTCATTTCCGCGAAGCGCGCCAACATGAAGGACGTCAACTTCAAGGCGATCCGGATGGGCGCGGAGTTTGAGTAATTGCCTCCCTTTCCTAAGGGAGGTGCCCGATAGGGCGGAGGGTTGTCGTAAACACAATATTACATTTGTTTGAATGAGCAACCCCCAGTCTGCATACGCAGACAGCCCCCTTAGGAAAGGGGGCCTGAAGATAATTGAAGATTGTTTAGGAGGAATAATAATGGATATCAAAGTTACATTAAACCCGAATCCGAAGGCGAAGCCTACCGATTCTTCCGCACTCGGTTTCGGTAAGATCTTTACCGACCACATGTTCTGCTGGAGCTGGAACAGCGAGAAGGGCTGGCACAATCCCCGTATCGTGCCGTTCGAGAACCTCTCCATCCATCCCGCTTCCACCGTTCTGCACTACGGCTCCGAGATTTTTGAGGGCTTGAAGGCATATCGCCGCGCCGACGGCAAGGTTCAGCTGTTCAGACCCATCGAGAACATCCGCCGTATGAACAATTCCGCTGAGCGTCTTTGCCTGCCCCAGATGCCCGAAGAGGACTTCATGCAGGCATTGGTCGAGTTCGTTCGTTTAGAGCAGGATTGGACGCCTTCCGATAAGGGTACCTCGCTGTATCTGCGTCCGTTCATGTTCGGTAACGATGAGAGCCTCGGCGTTCATGCTGTCCATAACGCGGAGTTCATCATTATCGCTTCTCCTGTCGGCTCCTACTACAAGGAGGGTCTGAACCCCGTCAAGATCATGATCGAGGATCAGGACGTCCGTGCGGTGCGCGGCGGTACAGGTTACGCGAAGTGCGGCGGTAACTATGCGGCTTCCAACCGTGCCGGCGAGCGCGCTGAGCAGCAGGGCTATTCTCAGGTGCTGTGGCTCGACGGCGTTGAGCGCAAGTACATCGAGGAAGTCGGCGCGATGAACGTCATGTTCAAGATCAACGGAGAGATCGTCACTCCCAAGCTGACCGGTTCCATCCTGCCCGGTATCACCAGAAAATCCTGCATCGAGTTCCTCAAGAGCGAGGGTCTCGAGGTCTCCGAGCGTCTGCTCTCTGTCGAGGAACTCGCTCAGGCGATGACCGACGGCACTCTGGAAGAAGCATGGGGCTGCGGTACCGCAGCTGTTATCTCTCCGATCGGCGAGCTGTGCTATAAGGATCACAAGTACATCATCAACAACAACGAGATCGGCAAGCTCTCTCAGCACCTCTATGATTCCATCACCGGCATCCAGTGGGGTGAGGTAGAGGATAAGTTCGGCTGGACAGTCGAGATTTGATCTTAACTCAACATTGACCGATAACGGCAGGGGAGACCCTGCCGTTTTTTGTGTGAAGGAATACAGTAGGGCGGGGGCTTGCTCCCGCCGAAACATATCCAATATTCGTTATCGAAACGCGAAGCAAATACGTGTTTCCGTAACGCTACGCTATGGTCATTGACCATCCGCTTGGCAGAAACGTTATTATTCTATCTATACTAATTCGAAATAAGGTGAGCCCGTCATTCTCGGACGAGCAATGTGATCTCCCCTAAGGGGAGGTGTCGCAAAGCGACAGAGGGGTGCCGTCTCCGGCTGAGGAACGTCCCTACGGTAAGATTGATCATATCTGAATAGTAAATCTGTCAAAAACACCATAATTTTGCGGTGAAAAATCTCTCTGTTGTATCATAAAAACAAAACGATATTTTCACGCGGTAAAGCGCTTGACAATCCTTTGACATTGTGCTATATTACTAAAAGCTGAATAACCACATAAATGCGCAGATGAAATTATCGCTTTTACAAACGTCTTTTCAGAGAGTTATCGGTCGGTGCGAGATAA
>ONUI01000045.1 GCA_900320995.1 uncultured Eubacteriales bacterium | reverse complement strand
CCCTGCTTCTTCTTTTTCTCGATCATCCTCTTGACCTTGTCGGAGGAATACTCGCGGCTGGCGTTCTCCATGCCGTCGGTCGTGATGACGAACATCGTATGCGCGGGCACATCCTCCTTGCGGATATAGCGGTGCACCTCCTCGATATGCGTGACGGTCATGCCGATGGCGTCGATCAGCGCCGTAGAGCCGCGCACATAGTAATCCTCCCCCGTCATAGGCTCGATATCCGCGAGCGGTACACGGTCGTGCAGGGTGCCGACCTCATGGTCGAACAGCACGGTGCTGACCAGACATTCGCCCTCCTGCTTCTTCTGCTTCTCGATCATCGAATTGAAGCCGCCGATAGTATCCTCCTCCAATCCGCCCATCGAGCCGGAGCGATCGAGGATAAAGACCAGCTCGGTCACATCGTTCAAGGGAGGGAGCTTGGTGGTCTCGGTGGTTTGGGTGTTTTTTGCAGTCTCGGTGGATTTGGTGGGTTCGGTGGATGTGATTTTCTTCAGTCTTGCGTTGATTTTCTTTAACATAATGTACCTCCTGAATACTGATAATAGGTTGAGATTGCCACAGGGCGCATTTCAAATTGTCATTGCGAGGAGGAACATCGTTCCGACGCGGCAATCTCATCCTTAACGATTGCGCCCTTCGCAATGACTATTTGATAAAAATGCGGCTGTAAGGTTTTTTCACCTTACAACCGCAGTATACCGTATTCAAAAGGAGATATGGTCGCTTGGGAGGCGACAATTTGCAGAATTGATTTGCTTCGCATTTGATCGATATCGATTGGAAACGTCCCGGCGGGGTCAAGATGCAATGTCCGTTGAAAAGGTATACGTTTCCGTAGGGACGAGCATTGCTCGTCCGCATGACAAAAGCGTTTCTCTCCTATCTCACGTTTTCGATACCGGAAACGCCCGTCATTCTGCGGATGGTCGATGACCATAGCGTAGCGTTACGGAAACAGAGATATGCTTCGCCTAAAATGACTTTTTTTACATACCTTTCGGGAGGAGCAAGCCCCTCCCCTACAGTAAACGTCGCAGTGGATTTGTAGGGGAGCGGCTTGCTGCTCCCGCCGCAGAGCGTTAATTGATCATCAATGTCAGTTAAGGAGATGTGCGTTTTGTAGGGTTCAGCAAATGTGATTTGCTCCGCATACAGGCTGCACGTCATCCGTTGATCAGGGGCTGGTCGAATTCGTACAGCGCTTCGTTCAGCTCGCGCAGGTCGAAGCGTCGGTTGACGATGAAATACTCCACGATCACATCGAACTTGGAACTGTGCGACAGCGCGTAGCCCGCCTTGCGCAGCAGGTCGGCGGCGTCATCCAGATCCAGCTCCAGCGCGATCGCGAAGGCGACGGCGGTGGGCTTGGACGGACGATAAGACGGATTGGAGCGGATCTTGGAGAACAGCTTGCGATCCACGCCCGCGCGCTTATAGCAGGTGCTGTCTCTCATCCCGCGCTCATCGATCAGGCGGAAAAGCGCCTCTTGAAAGCTCTCGTCGAGGGTGTTCAGCCGGCTTGACAGATCGCTGTACGCGGCAGTCGGCGCGGGCATACCCGCCATGCGATCATCGGCGATCGGGGCGGGAGCGGCATACCGCGCAGGCGGCTGAGGCGCGGCACATTCGTCATGGACAACGGCGTCATCCGCGTCCGGTATCTCACGAGCCGCGGAGCCTTTGGCACGCGGTATCATCCGCTTTGCCGCACGGGGTAAAAACGCCTGACTATCCCCAGCCGTAAACGGCGGCTCAGGGCTGTCATAATGAAGCCGCAGATATTCAGCTATCTCCGCGAGCAGTTGTTTTTTCAATCGCATCAAATCACCTTCTTTCTGCGAGTATAACACAGAAACGGTTGGATTACAAATTGTTTCGGGACGTCGCAAGCGTCGTCCCCTACGGTTTCAAACTCCGTATTTGATTTTCACCCGATTCAGCTTATTGCCCACGGGCTTGCGCAGGATCAGCAGGAACACGACATTCGACACGGCGTAGAGCGCGGTGAACGGCAATGCCGACAACAGCGCCGCCGCATACAGCCCCCAGTCGAAGCCTCCCGCGTACCACAGCACCGTCCAGATATCCATGATGAACGAGTACGCTATTCCCGCGACAACGCCGTAGAGCAATAACAGCACATTGGATCTCATCAGTACACGCGACAGATAGCCCGCGATCAGTCCGATCAGCCCGAAGCCGAGCATCTGGAACGGCGTCCACGGGCCCTGACCGAACCAGATGTTGGAGATCAGCACGCTCAGCGAGCCGCAGAGAAAGCCCGCCTCCGCGCCGAGGTAGATCGCCGTCATCACGCAGATCGCCGTGATCGGCTTGAACAGCGGGATGAACCGTCCGAACACCGCCAGCGCCGTCATGATCGCCGTGATCACCATGCGCCGCGAGCCGATGTTCCGTTTCTCAAAGCCCGTCATGAACAGCAGCAGCGCCAGCACCGCGATCCCGAGCGAGATGATCAGATAACGCTGACCCTCAAACAAAACGGCGCTCAGCGCGACCAGAGCGGGGATCAGCACAAAGGGGATGCCGTAGCGCAAAACCGCCCTCAGACGGGGATTTTCGATCACTCTCATCCTGCGCCTCCCTCTGCCGTGAACCGCTCTGCCGCAAGCGCAACGGTATACGCGCCGTCTGCATAACGCTTTGTGATACGCGAGGCGGCGGTGGTATAGAAGCGGTTGTCAGTCATGAAGCGATCGGTACGGTCGACTGCCGCGACCCCGCCCTGCGCGAACAGGGCGCATCGGTCGGCACACAGTGCGGCGAATTCCACATCATGGGTAATCAGCAGGACGGTCACGCCGTCAGCTTGCAGGCGGCGGATCACCTCGAGCAGCAGCGCCTTTCGGTTCGCGTCCAGACCCTTGGACGGCTCGTCCATGATGAGCAGACGCGGCTTTGAGGACAGCGCCTTGCACAGCGCGACCAACTGCCGCTCACCGCCCGAGATATCGTAGGGATGGCGGTCATATAGGGGCTTCAGGTCAAAGGGCAGACCTTCGATCACCCTCTCACAGCCCTTCAGCTCCTCCCCTACCGTTTCGTGCAGGAACACACTTTCCGCGTCCTGCGGGAGCAGACTGAGATTCTCTTGATACAAACTGCCGTTTTTGTAGTCCTTCAACGGTTTTCCGAACAGCTTCACCGTGCCGGAATAGGGCTTGCGCAGTCCCGCCGCGACCGCCGCCGCGGTGCTTTTCCCCGCGCCGTTCGCGCCCAATAGCGCAAACACCTCGCCTTTGTACACGGTCAGGTCGAGATCGCGCAGAACGTCATCGCCCTTGCGCTCATAGCGAAAACGGATATTTTTCAGCGACAACGCTTCTTCGGACGAAGCAGGTTCCGTATACTCCGGATTCGTATGATTAATATGCAGATTTTCGACAAAGCGCTGACCCTCGCGCACACTCAGCGGTATTATAGGCTCCCTTTGGTAAAGGTGCTCCCCGTTGGGGAGACGTCGCGCAGCGACAGAGGGGGAGCCGCTTCCGGCGAGGAGGCTGTCACCGGACGGTGACTGAGGGATTGTATCGTTTGCTTGAGCGGAGCGAGTAACCAAATGATACAGCCGTGCCGCCGTGGGCAAAAACGCGGTATATTCACTGTCCCTGCCGATCATTTGCGCTATCCTGCGCGGTGTATCGTCGAACACGACCCTTCCCCCGTCGAGGATCACGATCCTGTCGGAGATCGGGAAGAGCTCCTCACACCGATGCTCGCACAGGATCACCGTCACGCCCGTCTCGCGGTTGAGGCGGTAGACGGTCTCGATAAAGCGCGTCGCGGCGATCGGATCGAGCTGAGCCGTCGGCTCGTCGAGCAGGAGCAGCTCGGGGTCGGCGATCATCACCGCCGCTAAGTTGAGGAGCTGTTTTTCGCCGCCCGAGAGGGTCGCCGTATCGCGCTCCATCCAGCGGTCGACGCCGAAATACGAGGCGATCTCCGCCACGCGGCGGGCGATATCCTGCCGGCGCATACCGAGGTTCTCGAGCGTGAACGCCAGCTCATGCCACACCTTGTCGGTGACGATCTGTTCCTCGGGATCCTGCGCTACATAGCCTATCCTGCTTGACGGAGCTTCGGTGATATCCACAGCGCCAAGGCTCCCTTTCCTAAGGGAGCTGTCACCGGACACACCTGTCCGGTGACTGAGGGTTGCTTTCTCGGCTGAAAGAAGAATCTCACCTTCCAACTTTCCGTTCTGCCGCAGTTCGGGCTTGAGCAGGCGCAAAAACGTGCTTTTGCCCGAGCCTGTCGCGCCCATCATAGTGATGAACGCGCCGCGATCGACGGAAAGGTCGATAGCGGACAGCGCCTTGCGCTCCGTATTCGGATAGGTAAAGCTCAGGTTTTTGACAGTAACAAGCGCCATCGGATCGCCTCCTTTCCGTTGATGATCAGCGGCAATACGCTCAATACGGTGAACGCCGCCGCGCCCGCGATCCCCCACGGACTCAGCAGATCCATAGAAAGCTCCGGATAAAACGCCGCCTTGCTGTAATAAATGCCGACAGCCGAAACCGCCGTCAGCCAGATACAAACGAGCATGAGGATCACATCGATTTTATGCACGCGATAGGTCGCGTATGAGGTGCGTCTGCCGGTGCCGTAGCCGCGCGATTCCATGCTCTCGGCGGTGACGATGCCGTTCTCCAGCGTCCATGTGATCAGGATGGACAGCACCCGCGCCCTGCCGCGCACCGCGTCGATCAGGTTGCCGTCGGTGAACAGTCCCAGAGCGCGCTGACTGTCACAGATCCTGCGCCACCGCACCCGAAACAGCGCCGTATAGCGGATCGCCATCGACAACAGCAGGGCGAGCTGCGGCGAGAAGCGTCCGAAGAGGTAGAGCACCCTGTCCGAGGTCATCACTTTGGACAGATCGCGCAGGCGGTACAATGCCGCCGTCAGCATCCCCGCGGCGCACAGTCCGTAGACCGTCGCCTCGAGGGTGATGGGGTTGTCATTGAAGAAGAACAGCGGAGTCTGCCCCTTATGGACGAAAAGCGGATTGAGCACCGCCGCGATGAGAAACACCGCGAGCGAGAATAAATGCGCCTTTTTGCCCGCCGTACCGCCGATGACCGCGCTGAGAACGGAGGTCACCAGCGCGATCGCGATCAGCAGAGGATTCATCGAGAACATGATGATCCCCAGCACACAGAGGTAGTACACCGCCACGGTGAACGGATTCAGTTGTTCAAAGCGCATGATGTCACCTCCGGCTTCTTTGAAAGTTAGGAGTGAGGAGTTAGGAGTGAGGAATTTCGGGCGGGATACCCGCACCCATTTATATATTGAGAAGCCCTGACTCCGACAAATCTCAAAAGCGAAGCATAGAAAACTCTTTCTATCCATCTTAACTCCTAACTCCTCACTCCTCACTATTCCAAATCTCTGCCAATATTCGTCGTGTACAGCCATTCGATCCGGTCGCCGTCATGGACGGTACAGCTCTGGCAGCCCACGTCGGGGAAGTCGCCGTTGACGCGGTACATCCAGCCCGACAGGTCGCCGTAATCGAACTCGTACAGGCTGTCGATGCCCGCGATATACGCCGCGCCCTCACTGCCGCGGTTATCGATCGAGATGCGATAGGAGCGCGCCGCGTTTTGCAGGACGTCATAGACCGTATCGCCGGACGAAGCGGAAAACTCCCTTGTATCGAGGATGATACAGTTGTCGGGGACCGCATTGTTTTTCTTCTCCAAGTCCTTGATCGTGTCACAGCGGATGCTGAGCGTGACGGTGAAATCACCTTCGACATCCTGCGGCTGAAAATGTGCCTCGGTCGATTCAAAATTCGTTATAAGAATAAAAAGCACACCCGCCGCCGCGATAAGTCCCACGGCGATGTAATGCTTTTTGCTGCGTTTTTTCATGAGATACAGCACCGCGCATACGCCGCCCGCTACCGCGATCACGCCGAGGATGGCGTAGGGCTTGTAGCCGCCCCTGCCGCTTTCATCCGCCGACGCTGAGCGCATTGCCGCGTCATCGGTCGCGCCGGACTGGAAATCACCGTGCCTGTCGGAAAGCACCCTCGTTTCACGCGGCGTATTCTCCGTTTCACTGACGTTGACCGTCACCATCTCGCCCGCGGCGTTGGTCGCTTCGATGAACTTCTGCCCGTTGACGGTGATCACACGGTTGCCGTTGCTGTTATACTCCACGTGCTGATCCGAGCGCTCACCCACCCCGCTGTCGGCATTGCCGTTTGAGCGGGCGTTGCTGCCCGAAGCACCGTTGCCTCCCGCGCCGGAGCCGTTGTCCGAACCGCCGCCGGAATTGCCTGATCTGCCCGCGTTGCCCGAGCCGCCGGAGCCGGATGCTCCACCCGACGGAGCGTCGTGTACCACATGATCGAGCTGATAAAAACAGCCTTGACCGTAGCACATCCTGCGGTATGCCGTCAACGCGCAGAACACCTCGACGGTCGCATTGGCGTTGCCGTCGTTTCCGGTATGCGAAAAGCCGCCGTTCGACAGGCGATAGTCCAACATCGCCTCCATCACGGAGGTACCGTTCTTGATGAAGCGGCTGTCGGTCTGCGGGTCGACGCCGAGATCGGACAGTGCCATGACCACCTGCGCGGCGCTCTCGCAGTTCTCGGCGCCCATGGTCTTGAAGCCGCCGCTGTCGAGCTGTTTGGTTGACAGCCAATCGACGGCGCGATCGACCGCGTCGGTCACGTCGCCTCTGCCGCCGTAATGCGGCGCGAGCGCCTGCAATGTCATCGCGGTCACATCCACGTCGCCCCATGAGCCCATCACCGCCCAGCCGCCGTCATCCTTGACACGCGACAGGATCTCACCAATCAAGCCGTCGGTGCTGTACAGCCGACTGTCATAGCCGTTGTTGAGCAGATGCAGTCCGAACACCAGACTCATCATGCCCAGCCCGCCGATCGCCTCATCCGCGGTGTCGGCGATATACCGATTCGTGCTCCCGACCGCCGCCAGTGTAAGAGCGTACTTTTCCCGACTGGTCGCCGAAGAGACGGTGCGGCCGTCGAGATAGGACAGCAGGGCGCTTTCATAGCTTGAAAAGTCGTAGTCACCCGACTGGGACAATGCCAGCACGTAGAATTCCGACGTCGAGCCGGCGTTGTCCGTGAGATAGCCGTCGATGAAAGCCTGCGTATCGTGATACCCGTTATATGCAACGATACCGTCGCACAGGCTCTGCACCTGCGCGACGGTATAGGATCGAGCGCCTGCGGGAACTGCCGACAAAACGCCGCACAAAAGCGTCGTCACGCACAGCAGTATCGCGAAGAGCTTATTTTTTACCATAACGCTTCTTATAGAACACAGCCGCGCCGATGATACCCGCAAGGCAAACTGCCGCGATCACGATCCACAAGATCAGGTTGGACACGTCGCCTGTCTGGGGTGTAGAGCCGGAGGCTGCGCTGTCCTTGGTGGCGGAATCGTTGGTGGAAGAATCCTTGGTGGACTCGTCACCGGTAGACTGCTTGTCGTCATTATCGGTAATCGTCGTATCGTCGATATCCTCTACATCCGCGACAACAGTCGGCGCCTCGGTGCCGTCAGCCTGATCGGGAGTGGAGTCGGATCCGTTCACCTTCAACAGGCAGATCGGGGGAACGATAACAAGATCCTTGACCTCTGCGCTGACTACTTGCTCAAAGCCCGTGGATGCCTGTCCGACGGTGACAAAGCTGACTTTTCCGTCCTGATCGGTAGTGAAACCGGTCTTTTCACCGTCAAGGATGATCTCGGCGTCGGCGACGGGTGCGACAAACGGCTTACCTTCTCCGTCAAAGCCGGTTTTTGACAGGGTCAGCTCCGCTTCCACGGAACCGTTCTCGCCCTCGATGAGCTGCTTATCAAAATAGGTATAGGTATCGGAAAAATCCTTGGTGTCGGTGTAGATAAACGCGACGACATAATCATCCGCCTTGACGGGATCGGTCAGGCTCCACGCAAAAGCGTTGTTGACCAGATAACCGTAGCTGCCGCCGTTCGCAACGCCCCACAGCTTCATCAGCGAGAGACCCCACTTGGTCGTCTCGGTGGCATAGCCCGCCGCGGCGCCGCCTTCATAGAACTGCTCATGAGCGGCATACAGCGCGTCGTTGACGGTCAGCGCTTCATCGTTGTCGATATCGGTGACGGTCACGGTCTCATACGCGACCGCGAACTCGCTCTTTTCATTGACGATGGTGACATGCACATCGATGCTGTTGGCCGCGTCGTCAGCGGATACGAACAGCATACCGACGGACAGTACCAACAGTACGGATAATAACACAGCAATGATTTTTTTCATTCTAAAACCTCATTTCCAAAAAATCCTTGATCTATGGTAACGCCGAAGCGTTATCGGTAAGTAAAGGCAACATCGGACACGTTACGGTACTTGGTCAGAAAGGGTATTGACCCGTTTTAATCGGTTGAGATCGGACGCGTGCGTCTTTTCTCGCAATGGCAATAATAAGGTTGAGATTGCCGCGGGGCGCATACGGATTGTCATTACGAGGAGGAACAAAGTTCCGACGTTGTAATCTCAACCTTAGCTTTTCGCGCCCCTCGCAATGACAATAATAAAAGCTCTTTCCGTAGAAAGAGCGCGACAAACAAGCATAGAGGGTACTCTACACTTCATTCGCACACTTCCTGCCAAAGGGGCTGACTCGGACACGGCAGGTCTCCCGGCTGATGAGGAAGCGGATCATCCGCGCGGACGGGAGCCTTCTCGGAATACTCCAATGGCTGTTTCCCATCCTCTGCTCAATGACGGTAGTGGCGGCTGCTCCGGATTAGGCTGTGCCGCACCGGATTCCCTATTGATCTAATCGGTCAATCGACGCAAGCGTCTGACCTTTCAAACCGTATCGCTGTTCAGTTTTTCACTATTATACAAGAGCCGACCGTAAAAAACAACGCCGCAAAAGAATAAAAAAGATTAAAATATTGTCATATTTAGAAGAAATTGCATAAAACTATGCAACTTTTCCTCCCGACGCGTCATGGGTGAAGGGTATTTGCCCTGATCAATATTTTCGGAGGGATAATTGATGAAAACACCCAAAGGCTTTTTTACCTATTTTCACCACGCGGAGTTACTCGAAATGCTCAGCGACGAACAGGCGGGTCGGCTGTACAAGGCGCTGATGCGGTACGGGAACACCGGCGAAGAATCGGTATTCGACGGGGACAGCGCGCCGGGCGTTCTGTTCGCACTCTTCAAAAAAGAGATCGATTACAACTTTGAGCGCTACGCCGAGATCTGTGAAATGCGCAGAGAAGTCGGAAAAAGGGGCGGTCGTCCGAGAAAATTGAGAGAGTCGGAGTAGTAACAAAAACCAATTGGTTATTTTTAAAACCAAAAAAACCTAAGAAAAGACAATGAAAAAGAAAAAAGAAAAAGACAATGATAATGAAATGAAATGAGAAAGCTAAGAAGAAAACAACAGGATGACTTTTCAACATTTCAACAACAGTTATCAACATTTCAACATCCGACAAAAACCGATTTTGGTTATCAGATCATATCATTTCATATCATTTCATTTTCAGTTCATATCATGACAGTTGGCTGATCAGAGATAGGATGTTTTTCCAATCTGTACGTCGCAGAATATTTGTAGGGATCGACATTTATGACGACCCGCATGGTCGTTGATTGATCATCGATGTCCGTTGAGAAGATGAGCGTTTTGTAGGGTACGGCGCTCAACACGCGTGTTCGACGTACCGCATGGCAGGAACGTTGTGCTCCTATCTATGGATTTTCGATATCGGAACTCGGAACCGCCCGTCATTCTGCGGATGACCAATGTGATCTCCCCTAAGGGGAGGTGTCGCAAGCGACAGAGGGGTGCCGTCTCCGGCTGAGGAACATCCCTACGGCAAATGTGATTTGCTCCGCGTTTGGTCGGGATGGATCGGAAAGGTTTCGGCGGGAGTGAACCCCCGCCCTACAATAAACGTTGCATCTAATTTGTACGATATAACCGCAAACAAAAAGCGGACAGGTTTGACCCCGTCCGCCGTGATTATTTTCTTTTGAACAGATTCTTGAAGAAGTAGCCGATATGCTTGAAGGCGTTCTTGATATAGAAGCCGATCATTGCGAAGAAGCGCTGGATGCCCGAGCGCGATTCCGCCTGCTCCTTGAAGTACGTGTCGAAGTAGTCTGTGCCGTCGTCGATGTTGGAGCCTTCATCCTCAAAGTATTCGATGCCCTTGTTGGGATCGCGGTCTCTGACCTTGATGTCGTAGCCCGCCATTTCATCCGCCTCGGCACGTTCGGCGAATTCCTCATCATTCTGATAGCCGAGTGATTCCTCGAAGGTGATCTGCTCTTCCGGCTCGGCGTGGGAGGGATCAGCGTCATTCGTATCACCGCGCTTTGCCCTGCGCGCCTTGAGCTGTTCCTCTTTCTTGCGCTTGACAGAGGCGTTGTACTGCTTATAGATGACCGTGACCGCGATGGAGAGCGCGGCTAGGATGCCGACCCACAGCAGCAGCCGCCACCAGTCAAACACAGCGCCGGTCTTGCGGTTGATTTTATCAAAGTTCAGCGATCCGGCGGCATTGGTGAGCACCTTTGCCTCCTCGGGAGTGATCTCTTCATCGTCCTTTTGCAGGGTCAGGTCGATCTGCTTGCCGTTGACCACCGTGTTGCACAGATTGATGTAGGTGGTGGAATCACCGTTACTTACGGTGCTCTGTGAATCGAGGAAGATATTGCCGTCGCGCTTGACCTCTACGGCGGAGGTGACGTTCTCCTGCTGAGAGACCGCGTCGAGGATCACCTTGCGCTCCGCGGTGGTCAGATCGGAGTAATTGTTGATCTGAGCGGTGTTTTCATCCTCGGTGACGGTCATACTGATCGAATAGGTCCTGTCGAGATCATACGCGCGCAGATAGATGTTCGCGTTGCGGAACGCGATCATCGTCTCGTCATAATCCAGCCCGATCTGACTGAACACCGGGTCGCCCCGCGGGGTATCGACGGTGATGACGTAATCTTCCTTCGGCAATTTGATCGAGAAGCCGAGTTCCTTGAAGGTATAGGTATCATCCAGCGCGGCAGCTTGGATCGCCGACACAAAAACCATCATCACGATCAGCAGCAGCAACAACGCCGCCTTGAACCGTCTGCGCATATGAACCCTCCTTTGCCTGAATCTCGCACCGCTCCGACATTTGATAATTTGCCGAAAGAGCTTTCGCAAAAAGTATTATATTCCTTTTTTCGACAAAAGACAATAGGTTTTTTACGGTTGACAAGAATTTTTTCTTCGGGTATAATAGGTTACGCTCCGCACGGGAGGATAGCGTGCGTTTTCGTCGCACGACGACAGCGCTGTCGTGTCACAGAGCCTCATGGTGTGAGCAAAAAACTATCGGGGTGTAGCGCAGTTGGTAGCGCGCCTGCTTTGGGAGCAGGATGTCGGGGGTTCAAATCCCTTCACTCCGACCATCTTAGGTGAGCAATTATGATACAATGTATTAAAGTTGCTCACCTTAGTATTTATGCGGTTGTTTGAGGGTTGACGGTTCAGCCCGTGAATAATATAAACGCAAAACAGCCCTGTTTCCCGAGAAATTACGCTTCTTGGCGAACAGGGCGTTTTCATTTTTGGGTATATGCGGTCGATTTAAGAGCTTATGCGGTCGATTTGCGGGTATATGCGGTCGGTTTGAGAACTTATGCGGTCGATTTAATTCTTATTCCATTAGCATATAGGGATTGTGGCATCGTATTGATC
>ONUI01000080.1 GCA_900320995.1 uncultured Eubacteriales bacterium | reverse complement strand
TGTCCTTCCGAAGTATCCGGTATGACCTACCAGCACACAATGAGTATCCTCTCCTCCGGTCGGAAGAGATGTGTTGCTCATGTGCGCGGTTCCATATGATATATTTTCATCGGTAGCACCAAGATAGATTGGCAAATACAGTCCGATCGCACTGCAGGAAATGTATCCGTACATACCATCGTAAATCCCGTAATCGGGAAGATAAAGCACCGAATCGGTAAACCCCTTCCCCATGTCTTGATGATCGGCAAGGGCTTTGTTGTACGCCAAACTGTCCTCGTACAGTTTGTTTACATTGATCGACGTAGTTACCCTATTTTTCGAAAAAGCCTCGCTAGATGGTGAATTTGGGCTATCTGTTGCCGTTTCATCGTCTTCGTTCCAAAGCGTATCTGTTTTTGAGACAGCTTCCTCGAATCGGGATATCTTGTCATCCATATCTTTCTTCGTAATCTCTCGAGATAAAGCATTCCATAAATTACATAAAGAAACACTCACTATCTAATGTTGGCATCTTCCTATTTTCACACCCCGTCGCCAGGGCACTATCTTCGGCACTACAGGGCTTAACTTCCGTGTTCGGGATGGGCGTCATCAACACCAACTGTTGATAGTGAGTATTCTTTTGGCTCCCCAAGTTGGACTCGAACCAACGACCCTGCGGTTAACAGCCGCATGCTCTACCGAGTGAGTGTTAACCGAGTGATAATGTAATATTACATATATTATATAATTCTCTGTAATCTTCATACAAATAAACATGTTTTTTTGAAATGTTTCAAGTAAAAAATGAGCTATTCGAGGGTTCGAAACCCAACAGACAGGGAAAATACCCGAAAAATATCTATGTTTCATGCAACTGAAAAACACGTTCTTTAGACGACAAAAAGCCCGATAACTATGTTTCATGCAACTGAAAAACACGTTCTTTAGACGACAAAAAGCCCGATAAAATCGGGCTTTTTGGGGTGAATATCTTTTTTATTCACTTAGTATGGCTGGGAAGGCGGGGTTCGAACCCACGAATGACGGAGTCAAAGTCCGTTGCCTTACCGCTTGGCTACTTCCCAACGACAGTAATAGTATACCATAATTTTTGATAATGTCAACATCATTCGCGCGGGAGAATAATCAACCCGCGCGAATGGATTAATATCAATATCAGATCGTTTCGACCGTCAAGCCTTCGTCATTTGCCGACAGCGCGATCGCGGAAATACCGCCCTCGCCGTGCAGGATCATCTGCTCGGTGATCTTATCCTCTACCTCTTTACGGATCAGGTTGCGCAGATCTCTCGCGCCGGACTGACCGTTGCAGGATTTTTCGGCAAGATACTGGCAGGCAGCGTCATCATAGCGGAATTCGATACCCTTTTCGCGCAGGGTCTCGACATATTCGCTGAGCATCAGATCGGCGATCTTGATGAAGTCCTCTTCTTTCAGGCTGCGGAAGATGATGATCTCGTCGACGCGGGCGATAAACTCGGGACGGAGGAATTCACGCAGACCCTTCATCACGCTCTCACGCTCGGCGTTCTCCTGTGTTTTGCCGAAGCCGAGGGCGTTCTCACGATTCGCGGAACCGGCGTTCGAGGTCATGACGATGACCGTATTGGAGAAATCAACAGTCCTGCCGTGCGCGTCGGTCAGTTTGCCCTCATCAAGGATCTGGAGCAGGATATTCATCACGTCGGGATGCGCCTTTTCGATCTCGTCGAACAGCAATACCGAATACGGTCTGCGGCGCACCTTCTCGGTAACCTGACCCGCTTCATCATAGCCGACATAGCCGGGAGGTGAACCGATGATCTTGGAGACGGAGTGCTTCTCCATGAACTCGGACATATCCAGACGGATCAGGGTCTCGGGCGTATCGAATAATTCAAGGGACAGCACCTTGACCAGCTCGGTTTTACCCACGCCGGTGGGTCCGACAAAGATGAAGGACGCCGGTCTGCGGCGGGGTGAGATCTGGACGCGGGAGCGCTTGATGGCTTTGGCGAGCGCGTCGACCGCTTCATCCTGACCGATGATCTTCTTTTTCAGCGAATCCTCGATATCCTTGAGCTTCAACAGTTCGTTCTCACGAACTCTGGACTGCGGGATACCCGTCCACAGCTCGATGACATTGGCGAGATCGACCTCGGTGACCTCGGCGGTGAGCGTCGCTTCATCAAAGCCCTTGAGCTGTTCATCGACACGCGCCAGCTCGGATGTGACGGTGGCGAGCGCTTCGTAATCGACGTTTTCTTCGCCGGAAATCGCTTCTTTTGAGGTCTGGAGCGCCTTTTTCTCATCCATCAGGTTCTCGTATGTCTCACGCTCTTTGTTGCGCAGAGAAGCGCAGGCGCACGCTTCGTCCAGCAGGTCGATCGCCTTATCGGGCAGAAATCGATCGGTGATGTATCTTTCGGAGAAGACTGCCGCCTTGCGGATAATGTCCTCCCCTACCTTGACGTTATGATGATTCTCGTAGTATTCCTTGATACCCATCAGGATATCGATGGTATCGCCGATGCTCGGCTCCGCTACCTTGACGGGCTGGAAACGGCGCTCTAAAGCGGAATCCTTCTCGATGTATTTGCGGTATTCGTTAAAGGTGGTCGCGCCGATCACCTGGATCTCGCCGCGCGATAAAGCGGGCTTGAGGATGTTGGCGGCATTCATGGTGCCTTCGCTGTCACCGCCGCCGACCAGATTGTGTACCTCGTCGATGAACAGGATGATATTGCCGGCTTCCTTGACCTCCTTAGTCAAGCCCTTGATACGGCTCTCGTACTGTCCGCGGAACTGTGTGCCCGCGATCAAAGCGGTCAGATCAAGGAGCTGGATCTCCTTATCCTTCAAGCGGTGCGGGACGTTGCCCTTGGCGATACGCAGCGCGAGGCCCTCCGCGATCGCGGTTTTACCGACGCCGGGTTCACCGATCAGACAGGGATTGTTCTTGGTGCGGCGGGAAAGGATCTGGATCACACGCTCGATCTCTTTATCTCTGCCAATAACATTATCGATATTGCCGCCGCGCGCTTTGGCGGTCAGATCCTCGCAGTAAAGACCGATGTACTTGCGGTTCTTTCGGTTCGGCTTTTTGCCCTTACCCTTCTTGTCTGCGTTATCGGCAGTTTTGTTCGCGTTATTCGCGTTGCCGAACATATTGAAGAAATTCGGGAAGGAAGGCGCGCCTCCGGGAGTAAAACCGTCCTCTTCCTCGTTGTTATCGTTATCATTATTGTCGGTGGGCTCGAGCTCCGCGTTGGGATTCTGGATGCCCATATTGGCAGCCAGCTCGGACATATCGCCCATGTCGCCCATATTCTCCATGATGGAATCCATCTGCTCCTGTACCGACTCCAGATCGTCGGGAGAAATACCCATCTTCTTGATGATATCTTCTACAGGTTTAATGCCCAATTCCTTGGCGCACAGCAGGCAATAGCCGCGGGGCTGCTGATCGTCCTTATTGCTGGACACAAATACGACAGCGGGGCGCTTTTGACATCTTGAACAAACCATATACCTTCTCCTTTACTTTTTAGTTGTGATAGAAGCCTGAACGGGAGGGTTGGAAGCGTCCTTGGTCTTCTTCTCCTTCTGCTGCTTCTGTATTCTGAAAAAGATGATAGCGTAATTGACCAACGCGAAAATCATCATGCCGGCGGTCACACCGAGGATCGTCAGCGAAAGCGTCTCGTTTCTGAAATCAAAGATCGCCATCGCCACGACCAACACGACGGAAACATAAAACATAAATGTACTGATCTTTCCGTACCATGATGACTTAGGCGGGATAATACCCTGATTGATGATAATGGTACCGCCGATGATCATCAACACATCCTTGATGACCATCACGATCATCAACGGCAGTACATACGGCTCGATGCAGATCAGGCAAACGCCGACTGCGATCAGCGTGAGCTTATCCGCCAATGGATCGAGCACCTTGCCCAGTTCGGATTCCTGATGGAACTTGCGGGCGATAAACCCGTCGAAAAAATCCGAAACACCGGATATCACCAGTACGATGATCGCGGGCGTATAATCCATTGTAATGTACCTTCCGACGATAAACAACGCGACAAAAGGCGTGATCAAAATAATTCTGAAAAACGAGATCGCATTGGGTATGGTCATCAGATCCTTGCTGATGACCTCGTTTTTCTGTTCGTTGCTCATAATCTTTTCCTCAAAAACTTCCATGAGATTTCCTTATCCCCTAACGTGTTAACGTCACAAGCTCAGTCGATTATCAACATATAATCGATCAAAACGAATGCGGATCCATCAACTCTTTCCCGAGATCATATATTACCACTATAGAAGTGATAGAATATGAAGGAATTGTTAATTGTTGACTCATTGAACCACGAAGAATTGGATCCGACGTTGACGATAATGAGTTTTGTTAAATATGCCAGCATACACACCAGCAAGACCGCGTCGATCAATCCGATTACCGCTCCGCCGACACGGTTGACCACGTTCAGCACCGGAAAACGGAACAGACGGGCAAGCGGACTTACAAGGATCCTTTGCAGGATTATCATCAAAAACAAGAATATAATGATCGTGATAAAGAACGTCAAAATACCGCAGGCGACCGGCTTGACGGCAGTGTTGACCGCCTCGGTGATCGTGCCGGTAGCGTTGGAGATTGGTTCGGAAAACGCGTTGGTAAAATCCTCTGCTTTCAGATCGACGATCCCCGTCAGCCATGAAGGCAGCGCCGATATGATATTCTCCGCCGCAGTGGTACTGACGCCGCTCACAGCATTGGTGACCGCTTTTTCCATCGCGGGTCTTACGATGGAATCATAAGCCAACAGCGACAGCCATTGTCCGATTGCGGCAGCACCCAGATAGGAGATCAGTGTCGCGATGAATCGCGCCAGAGATCTTGCGGCGCCGCGGAAGATATTCAGCGCAATCAAAGCGACAAAGATCAGGATAACAATAACATCAAAAATCATAACATTCCTCACATTGATACAGCGTCGATATATCCCGTACACAGGACATATACGTCGGATGATGTATACATGACAACGGAATGCGGATCCGAATTCAGTTCTTTTTCGGAGTAGGCCTTACCGTCCTTGGAATACAACATTACCGAGTCTCCGGTCAACAGCGCGACCCTGCCTTTATATGTAGAAAGATTGATGATCTTTTTGTCGACTGAGAAAGACTTTGATAATTCACCGGACGCGGTATACGAAAGGATATCACAGTTTCTACCATCACCGGAGCTGGACAACGATACCGTATAGGTGTTGGTATCATCGTTGATATCAAACGCCGTCAGGGAACGTCCCTCATAGGAATTCGTCTGCAAGCCGCCGTCTTTACCGGTATTCAGCACATAAGAGGCACTGCGTCCGACAGCACAGGCGTATTTATCATTCAGATACTTTACCTGATAGATGATATCGTTATTGATCTCCTGAATCAACAGCGGCTTCTCCTGTGTGAAGTCAAGCACATAAAGCGCGGATATCTCGGAGCCGTTCAACGCGGACAAACCCGCTACGACGGCCTTTGTACCGCTTGAATTCAGCGTGACGGAGGTGACATAATAATCGGCGAAGGAGTAAGCGAAGATCTGCTCATCCTTTTCGTTATACACATAGAGCTTTGATAAATATCCGCTGCTCTGGGTCACCAGCGCATAGTAGCCGTTATCGGCATAATCCGCCGTCAAAAGATTATCCTTAGCTTCAAAACCAAAGGTTTTTCCCTCTTTATTGATCAGCTGATAACCGGTACCGCCCAGATTATAGACCAAGGCGCCGTTTTTGCTGACCGTCAGCACGGGGTTGATGAATGCGTGCTGTTCACTGAATAGAGATCTGCCGTAATTGTTGAGCAGCTTCGTCTTGGTGTCGGAAGCATAGCAGATATCCTGTCCGATCACATCAAAGTTCCCTGCGTTCACGCGTTCTCCTTTGATATCAAGAGGGAAATTTTCTTCGCCCTGTTGATTGAACACGCCGAACTTGAAGAAGTTGGAGATGTTGTGGAAGGAGAATTTATCGGCGTTGAATACCGCGAACACGACCGCAAAGAGGGTCACAACAATGATAGAAACCACAACGATCCTCTTGACCGGGAGCTTTTTCTTGCCGGAGGGCGCTTCCTTTTTCGCGTGACCGAAAGCGGGTCTCTTTTCGGGGAGTTCTTCTTCCTCCTCTTCCTCTTCGTCCTCATCGTCCGGCACACCCTCTACGTCGTGTATCGGTTCGTTCTCTGCCACCGGCTCTTCATCCTCGGCAGATTCCTCTGCGGGATGCTCGTCCGGAACCTCTTGTTCTTCCGGTTCCTCCTGAGGAGCCTCCTGTGCGGGCGATTCCTCCTCGATCTCATCCTCATCCGGGAATTTTTTACGAGCGCGAAGCTCTTTACGTTTCTGTTTTTTCAAAAGCCTTTTCAGCTTTTTCGCGTTTTTATCTTTTAAACGCTTATCCTGTTCATGCTTTGCGTTTGCTTCGACCTCTGTGTTTTGATCCGGGTCTTTGAAGTTGATGATCTTTTTGTCATCCGCAAAGCGTCTTCCTTTTTCATCCATATTGTCACCCAATTCAGGTTTATTATTGACTGATATCACTCATAAAATACTTTGTTCAGATACAATCCGCAGGACGGCGCGGTCGGACCGGCGAGCTTACGGCTCTCCCCTTCAATGATCTGAGGGAGCGTGCCGAATTCGATTCTGCCGTTGTTCATCGCGAGCAGTGTGCCGACCATGATGCGAACCATATTGTAGAGAAAGCCGTCTGCCGCGACCGTAAAGGTCACCAGCTCGCCTTCCCGTTGGATATGAAAATACTTTACCGTGCGGGTAAAATCTCCTTTTTCGCGCTTATCCAAGGTACAGAAGGAAGTAAAATCATGTGTGCCGACAAACGCCTGCGCCTCGCGATCAAGCGCTTCCACATCCATTTCATAACGATAGTGAAGCGCCAGGTCCTGCAAAAACGGATTGCGCACGCGACTGTTCCACACCTTGTAGACATATTCCTTGCCCTTGCAGGAATAGCGGGCATGGAAATCATCGGGCACCTGCCGCACATCGGTGACGGCAACGTCATCGGGAAGATAACGGTTCATCGCCATCATCAGGTGATCCTCGGTGATCGGATGCGCGATCTTCATCGAAACGCAGTACATATTGGCGTGAACGCCGCTGTCGGTTCGTGAACAGCCCTTGATATCCGGGCGCTCATGAATGATCTGATACAGCGCCTCCTGAAAGACCTCCTGTACGGTAAGAGCGTTGTCCTGAATCTGCCAGCCATGCAGATTCTTACCGCAGTAAGTCAGCGTTAACAGTAAGTTTCTCATACAGTAATATTGACAAATACATTCAGTAATACGACTCCCGCGATCACCAGCAGCGTAAACACGATGCTCAGGTAATCACGTGTCGCGAGATGGAGTTGTTTCATTCTTGTACGTCCCTCACCGCCGCGGTAACAGCGGCATTCCATCGCGACCGCCAATTCATACGCGCGTCGGAACGCGGAGACAAACAGCGGAACCAGGATCGGTACCAGCGCCTTGACGCGTGTGATCAGATTACCGCTCTCCATATCGGCGCCTCTCGCCTTCTGCGCCGCCATGATCTTGTCGGTCTCCTCCAATAAGGTCGGCACAAAACGCAGCGCGATGGTCATCATCATCGCGATCTCATGCACCTTGACATGGAAGATCGTCAGCGGCTTCATCAGCCGCTCAAGCGCGTCGGTCAGATCCGTCGGAGAAGTGGTGAAGGTCAGCACGGAACTGCACAGGATCAGACATACGATGCGGACGCAGACGAATATCGCGTTATGGATACCCGCCCATGTGACCTTGATAAAGCCCCATTGGAAGATCGGCTCACCTGTTCCGTAGAACAAATTCAAGAGCGACGTGATGATCACGATGACGATGATCACCTTCAGGCTCTTCAAATACATTTTCAGCGGCACCTTTGACAGAATCACGATCGTCAACACGACCGCCGCCATCAGCGCCAGCGAAACATAATTAAACGTACAGAAAATCAGTATGATGTAGGCGATCAGGCTGAGGATCTTGACGCGAGGATCCAGTCGATGGATCACAGAATCCGCGGGAAAGTACTGTCCGAGGGTAATATCTCTCATAGACGACCCTCCTTTTTCAGATACTCTGTGATATCGTGGACGGCTTTTTCAACCGTCAGCGTACCTTTTTGCAGGGGATATCCCGCGTCTATCAGAGAATCGACGATCGAGGTGATCTGCGGGATACGCAGTCCCATCTCAGCCAAATGATCTCCTTGTGAAAAGACATGTTCGCAGGTATCGATCATCTGCAGATGAGAATGATCCATCACAAGCGCCTTGTCACATACCGCCGCGACGTCCTCCATCGAATGGGATACGAGCAGGACGGTGTTGCCGCGCTGTTGGTGATAACGATAGATCTGGGTGAGCAGAACATCTCTGCCCAAGGGATCCAGTCCCGCGCAGGGCTCGTCGAGGATCAGGATATCGGGATCCATCGCGATGACGCCCGCGATCGCGGAACGGCGCTTTTCGCCGCCGGAAAGATCGAACGGGGATTTTTGCAAAAGCTCCGGATCCAATCCGACAAACTGAGCGGCGCTGAGCACACGCTCTTTGATCTCATTTTCACTCAGCCCCATATTCATCGGGCCGAAGGATATATCTTTTTCTACGGTTTCTTCAAACAGCTGATACTCGGGATACTGGAACACCAGTCCGACCCGGAATCGGATCTTTCTGATCTCCTTGGGCTTATCCCAAATGTCGATCCCGTCCAGTATGACGGAACCCGATGTGGGCTTTAACAAGCCATTGAGCATCTGCACCAGTGTGGATTTGCCGGAACCGGTATGACCGATAATGCCGATAAAATCACCCTGCTCCACATCAAAGCTGACATGATCAACAGCCGTATGCTGAAACGGCGTTTTCTGTGAATAGATAAAGGAAGCGTCTTTCACGCTGAGTAAACTCATCGAAGCACCTCCTTAAGCATCGAGGTACATTCTTCCTCGGTCAGAGGCAGTTCCTTGATCTCGACGCCGCAGGCGCGCAGCTTATGGCACAGCTCGGTCGCCTGAGGAACATCCAGCCGGTGCTTTTTGAGCAGCTCCACCTGAGAGAAAACCTCCCGGGGCGTGCCGGAGGTAAGCATCCTGCCGTTATCGACCACATAGACCCGATCGGCAAGCACCGCCTCTTCCATATAATGCGTGATCATCACGATCGTGATACCGTTCTCACGGTTGAGCTTTATGATCGTGTCAAGCACTTCCTGCCGTCCCTTGGGATCGAGCATCGCAGTCGGCTCATCCAGCACGATACAATCGGGCTTCATCGCGATGATACCGGCGATAGCGACACGCTGCTTCTGTCCGCCGCTGAGCTTATGCGGCGCGTTGAGACGACAATCATACATATCGACGGCTTTGAGCGCGTCATCGACCCGCTTGCGGATCTCATCGGACGGAACGCCGAGGTTCTCGGGACCGAAGGCAACGTCCTCCTCTACAATACTCGCGACAAGCTGGTTGTCGGGGTTTTGCAGTACCAGTCCGACCTTGCGGCGGATATCATAGGTGACCTTTTCATCGGAGGTATCCAGTCCGTCGATGAACACTTTTCCGGACGCGGGCAGCAGCATGGCGTTGAGATGCTTTGCCACCGTGCTTTTACCGGAACCGTTATGTCCCAATATCGCGACGAACTCGCCCTTCTTGATATCAAAGCTGATATCGTTAAGGACAGGATTTTTTGTCACGGTACCCGATTCGTTCTGCGCTTCATATTGAAATGTAACGTTTTGTACAGAAATATAATCCATATACTCTCCAAATCACTCGCAGGCTCATTTGAATCAATATCGAATCACCTGCGCCATATCGCGGTAGAACCGCAAGGCAGGGTCAGTCCTGATTCGGTAACGTCCAGTCCGATCTCATCGGATGAAACGGCGCCGCCGAATCGGCTTTGTACGACTGTCCCCAATAAGTATTCCATCACCGAGGGAGATAATCCCGTGGTGTAAGAATTCAAAATCACAAATTCCGCATTGTCGGCGATCACACCGGAACAAAGCTCTACGAATTCATAGATGCGTTCTTCGAGCTTCCAGACCTCGCCGTTCGGACCGCGTCCGTAGGACGGAGGATCCATGATGATACCGTCGTAATGATGTCCGCGGCGAATCTCGCGCGCGACGAACTTCGCGCAGTCATCCACGATCCAGCGCACCGGTCGATCGGCAACGCCGGAGGAGATCGCGTTCTCCTTTGCCCAGTTGACCATACCCTTTGCCGCGTCGACATGACAGACCTTCGCGCCGGCTTTCAGACAGGCGATGGTCGCGCAGCCGGTATAGCCGAAGAGGTTGAGGATATTCAGCTGACGGTCGGATCTGCGGATGATATCCCCGGCAAAATCCCAGTTGACTGCCTGCTCGGGAAAAACGCCCGTGTGCTTGAAGCCCATGGGCTTGACGTTGAACACAAGATCGCGGTATCTGACCTGCCAGGAAGCAGGGACTTTTTTGAACATCTGCCACTTACCGCCGCCGGTGTTCGAGCGGATGTAGCGCGCGTGGGCGTTATGCCAGAGCGGATTTTTGCGCTCGGTATTCCAGATGACCTGCGGATCGGGACGGATCAGAATGACGTCGCCC
>ONUI01000081.1 GCA_900320995.1 uncultured Eubacteriales bacterium | reverse complement strand
CTTCTCGAACGACGTATGGTCTAAGGAATATACCGTTGACGGCGCGAAGAAGGAAGTTCAGCTCAAGGCTGTCAAGAACGGTTCTGCATGGATCGGCGATGAGACCGGCAACAACGTCACCTTCAATCTGTCCGGCGCGGGTACCTTCACCGTTTACTGCGACGGCTCCAAGACATGGGTAGAGGGCGACATCGTCACCTATGATGACGGTCTGACAGTCGAGTCTGTCACCGCGGTAGGTAACGGTACTCCGGACGGCGACAACTGGCTGAACAACATCGAATGGGATCCCGCTGCTTCTGCTAACCATATGACGATACTCAGCGCAGGCTTATACGAGATCGAGTACACACTCGGCGATTATGACACCTCTGATCCCGAATTCAAGTTCGCGATCAACGACGCGTGGACCCATAACTTCGGTCTGGCTGACGGCGGCAAGATCGAGAACGGCGTAGAGACCGACGCGATCTACAACGGTCCTCAGAACATCAAGATCACAGGTCTGACCTCAGGCACCACCATCAAGATGTATCTCGACCTGACCGAGTTTAACTATGAAACCAAGACCGGCGCGAAGATGACTATCACATGGACAGTTCCCGCGACCGAAGCTCCCACCGAGGCTCCGACTGAGGCTCCCACCGAGGCTCCGGTTGTGCCGATCGTATACAACCTCAATGACGAGACCGCGAATATCCTCTGGGAGGATAGATGCAGCACCGACAGTTATTGGGATATCTACGTCGAAACCGACGGCATCAACTTCCTGCTGGGTGCTCTTAATTCTGCTCAGGCGGCGGGAACCTACACTTGGGCGGATCTGGATTACACTGCATGCGAGATCTTTGTCGGAGAAGCGTTAACACCTTACCATTTCACAGACGGTTCCTGCACTGTTACGACCGATTATAACGCCGTAACGGTCAGCGGTATCTTCACCTGCGAAGACGGCAACACATATGATTTGACCTTCTCAACCGGACGCATCTACACTGTCACATGGATGAACGGCGATGAGATCCTTAAGATCGACACCAACTTAGCGTTAGGCGATACCCCCTCGTTCAGCGGCGAGACTCCCGTAAAGCCCGAGGACGACGACTTCACCTATGAGTTTATCGGCTGGAAGCTCGGCCCGAATTTCTTCGAGCCCGACTCACTGCCTATCGTAGATGGCGATGCGACCTACGTGGCGGAATTCAAAAGCACTCCGAAGTACGCGGCAGGCTACTACATCATCGGCACCATGACCGATTGGAAGATCAACGACGCCTATATGCTCACCCCGAACGACAACAACATCGATTTCACCGAGTATATGTTTGAAGACTTCTCGATCAACATGGGCGATATGTTCAAGGTCGTTTATGCCGAGGCAGGCAAGGATAAGATCTGGTATCCCACCGGCATGGGCAACAACTACGGAGAGAACGGCGAGTTCACCACCGGCGGCTACTACACCGTCTACTTCCGTCCCAACAGCGACGGCGATGAGGACTGGTTCTACAACTGCATCTATGTTGTCTGCACAATGACTGACGCCGCTATGCTCGTGAACGGACAGATCAACGTTCTGCCTGAGGCAGAGGACGTTACCTTGAATGACAAGGTTGCTGTAGAAGCCGCAAGAGCGGATTATGACGCTCTGAGCGACGCTGATAAGGCGTTCGTCGATCCCGCACTGCTGCAGAAGCTGACCGACGTTGAGGCGGCGATCGCGGACCTCGAGGCGGCAAAGACTGTTGAGAATCAGATCAACGCCCTGCCCGATGTCATCATCTACGATGACAAGGCGGATGTAGAAGCCGCGAGACAGGCTTATGACGCCCTCACAGACGCACAGAAGGCGCTTGTTGATCCTGCTGCCTTACAGAAGCTGATCGACGCCGAGCAGAGCATCGCCGTACGCGAGCCGGCAAAGGCAGTTGAAGCATTGATCTTCGCTCTGCCCGATGCTGATAAAATCACTCTTGACGACAAGGCTGACGTAGAAGCCGCAAGAGCGGCTCTCGATGCGCTGACTCCCGAGCAGGCGGAATATGTCACATTCATCGCCCTCGACAAGCTGTTCCGTGCCGAGGATGCGATCGCGGCAGCAGAGGTAACCGCTATGATCGACGCGTTGCCCGCAGCTGCTGACGTAACCGTCAATGACGAAACCGATATCATCAACGCGAGAGCGGCTTACGACGCATTGAGCGACGCGCAGAAAGGACTGATCGACGCCGATACGCTGCAAAAGCTGACCGACGTTGAAGCTGCGTTCCAAAAGATCGCTGACGACATCGCTGCTGTCTATCAGGTAGCGATGGCGATCGGTGACCTTCCCTCCTCGACAGCCGTGAGCTATACGGATAAGGCTGCGATCGAAGCGGCAAGAGCGGCTTATGATGCCCTGACCGACGATCAGAAGGCTATCTTCCCCGCAGACACACTGCAGAAGCTGGTCGATGACGAGGCTGCAATCAACAGCTTTGTCCTCCTCGGCGACGCTGACGGCGACGGTGAAGTTACGATTATTGACGCGACAAAGATGCAGCGTGCACTGGCGAATATACCGGGCGCCTTGATCAATAAGGGCGCCGCGGATATTGACGGTGACGGCGAAGTGACGATCATGGATACAACACTTCTCCAGCGCTTCTTAGCTACAACACCCGTTGATTATCCGATCAACGAATATGTCAAAAGATAAACTAAATTGATATTGAAAGCATAAACCTTCGGGCGAAGATGAAGCGGATTCATCTTCGCCCGATTTTTCTGAAAAAATCCACCCTTCCGAGATAAGAAGGGTGGATCGATTATGATATTGCTTTTCCGATAGGGTAGGGGATCGGTCTTCCGGCGAGCCAACGCTGGATCCATGTTGCGTCAATAATCGAGATAATACTGTCGTTGTCCACGTCGGCGGCAGATACGTTGAAGGTGTCCGGGATTCTTTTATCTGTCAAGTATCGCTGGATATAGGTCGCGTCGATGATCGTTACCTCGCCGTCGCCGTCAAAGTCACCGAGAACAACGGGAGCAGCCTGAGTGAATAGCGATACGCTCAGCGACATCCGTCCGTAGGCTTCCTTTACCATTGCGCCGTTTGCGGTCACAACAGTATTGTCATCCATCCAGTAGCCGAAATCGGGATCGAGCAGACAGTCAACATAGTAGGTTCCGTCTTCCTCAAAAGTGCCTTCAAAAATCTTGTATTCATCGTTGTCCATTGAGTACCACTGAGAATACTGATAGTCGGGATCGGTGTAGATCGAATAATGAGCGCCCGCTTTGACAGTCAGCACGGGAGCGGGAGTTTGGATGCCGTTCGTTACGGTAACGGTTGTTCCGATGGCAGGCTGTTTGAGCGTCAGGGCGACCTCCTTGATCTTTGTGTAGAAGCCGGCATATACTGTCATGTCTGAGGTAACTGTTGTATTGAGCAGAGCGCCTGCGTCGTTGCTGAACGCCTCCGCGTCGGCAAATTCATCGAGAGGCTTTGTCGCGAGATCGCGGAAGATATAGTCCTCGGTCTCCATCGCTTCAAGCGTCTCAAACACTCCGGCGTTATCCAGCGCGTCAAAGAATCTTGCGCCGCCGGGTACCTCTACGGTAATGTCCTCTCCGTGACCGGCAAGGTCAATGTTGACAGTGCAGATTTTCGGCACCTCGATAAATTCCGGGCGATAGCACTTGAGATTATACCAGCGGTAGGAGGGTCTGTAGCGGTAATTGTTCATCAGCTTCCAGCCTGAGAACAGATAGATGGTATCTTCCGTCTCCTGCTTTGTGGGAACAACGGATGTAACAGGCGCCGGACCGCTTCCGTCGCTGCGCTTGAAGTCGAGCAGCGCGCCGTCTTCATCAAACCACAGGTACGTTCCGTCTCCATGACCGTTGATATATCCGCCGTTGTATTCTTCGTTGCCGATGTCGGAATCATACGTGAAGGTTGCCTGCGCTGTCATCGCCCTGTAATCCTCTGAGCCGTCAAATTCTGCGGTCACGGTGTAGGTACCGTCATACTTCCCGCTCGTCGAGACATTCCTCCATGTATAAGTGAACATCCCTTCTTGACTGTTTGCTTTGAGAAGGACAGGATCGAAAGGATCTCTGCCGGGCATACCATAAAGAGCGATTCTGTACGATTGATAGATGTTACGGTCAAGCGCGGTTACCTCTTCACTCAATAAATAACCTGTCAGCGTGACCGCTTCTCCCATATGATAAATATCTTTATCAGTCGTCAGGAAGAAGGTGGGCGCTGTCTTTTTTGTCGTGATGAACAAGGGATAATAGGTCTTTACCGTTCCGTCGACCGTGCCCTCGTCCCATTTATCAAAAGTATAGATATTTGTATCGTCCGAATACTTCGGCAGATAGTCGGTGGTCGGTTCGTCCTCGTCCCAAAAATAGGTTTTTTGTTCATAAGGCATGTAATTAGAAGCACGGCGCCAGATCACGGTGCGCAGAGAAGCGATCTTTACCTCAGCCGCCGAAGAATCATCCGTGTTCAGGATCGTCGGGCATCCGTTATGCTCTCCGATATGAGCGCCGTCGGGGCTGACGACGACCTCATCCGAGAGCGTGATCGAACCGTCGGGAGCGGCGGTGACGGCGACCTCGGCGGTTTTGACGTCCACAGTGGTCTCGATTCCGCTGATATCGATTATTTGAGCGGACAAGCCGGTGCTGTGTCCCTCGGTGAGCGACAGTGTTCCCTCGCTGACAATGATCCTTTCCGCCGCGGTAATGCCCTCATCGATATTTGTCGCGGTGACCTTTCCGCCGGACATCATAAACCAATTGACCGCGAAGGCGTTTGCGTACGCGTTGTTATCGGGCTGAGCGCCTTCATCGTTGTTTCGATATAAACCGTCGAGCTCGATCTCGCCGCCGGAAATAGCCATACTGCTGCATTTTATCATCGTGGGTTCGACGGACTCATCAAAGCTGCGTGAGGCATAACCGAGCCTGAGTAAGCCGCTCTGTATATTGATCGATTCGATATCGCAGTCTATGCAGCTTTCAAACCCCTCGAACGTAAGACTTCCGTTACCGCCGTCCGTGAAGAAGATGAGGCTGTAGGATCGGATACCGTAGCGGCGTTCTTCTGAATTGCCGTTATCAAAATAGCTGTAAGAAAAGCGATTCGCTCCGATCAGCTTGATCGTCAGCTGCTCCATGTCTGTCCATAATACAGCATCGTTGTGTTCTCCACGGATCGACTGAACATTTTCGAGCGTCAGAACACGGGTTTCGGGATCGAAGACTGCTTTTCCGTCGGTGACTGAGGGGATATCACCGCGGTTTTCATCGGTAACCTGTGTATCGCCGAGCCAAAGACCGAATTCTCCGTCTTTCCGCAGTACAAGATGCAATGTGCTTTCCTTCTGGATATGATAGTCGGACAGCATCCTACCGTTCCTGAGCTCCCTTCCGGCAAAGATGAGTCTCTGCTGATCGGGTGGGATCCCCTCTTTTTCCTGTATCTTCTGCTTGATATTCTCGATCGTATCACTGGACTCGACCTCAAGTGTGACTGTTTTTCCGGTCAGAGTACGGACAAATATTTGCATCCCGGTCGGAGCGAGCTCAATATTAGCCGCGGTTGCGCTCGCAGTAAGAGTGCCAACCAGCACGCATACGGAAAGAAGCACGGCAAATACTCTCTTGGTGATCTTCTTCATGTTCAATCCTCCTTGCGATCCGTTTAGTGCGGTATTTTTATTATGATATCATTGTACTATATCGCAGTTTCTATCGTCAATAGTTTTCCGAAAATGACTTGTCTTTTTACAAAAAGGACTTGTCGCGTTATGGCTTTTTTGCTATAATGACAGCAATAACAAATCGGGAGCAAAAGGATGAACCAACAGCAGATCGCCGATCTCTCGGCGGAATTGATCATGAAATACTATGATAACGACTATATGCCGTTTTTGAATGCAATGGACGACGACGCTTTGTGGTACGGCCCCGCGGAAGGACAGTTCCTGCACGGCAGGGAGAATATGATCAAAGTTTGGAATTCCGAGGATCACGCGCTGTCCTTTTCCTTGGGGAACATCGAGGTCATGCACACAAGCGCTCATTCGTCGTTCTGCGATGTGATGCTGAGTTATCACATCACGACGCACTATCCCGATAACCATGATATCACTTTGTATCAGCGCCTGCTCCTGACCTGGTGTGAACGCACTGTTATCGACGAGGAGGGGAATAGGAAAAAGATATCAAGGATTTTGCTCTGTCATATCTCAAATCCTCATTCAAAGCACGAGGAGGATACGATCTATCCGAAAAACTTCCATCAGATCTATTACAGCAACGCGTCATTCAGGCAAAACGGCGATCGCATCCACTTCCACGGACTTGAC
>ONUI01000087.1 GCA_900320995.1 uncultured Eubacteriales bacterium | reverse complement strand
CACGGGCGTATCGCCCTGATTGTACTTGCACAGCGTCAAAAGCTCCTCAAACTGCCTTTCACGAATGAGCTGTTCGAGGTTGCCGCGGTGGATATCGTTGCTGACCTTATCGAGAAACACCTGATAATGAGTGTAGGATTTAAGATATTGCACCACGTCGCCGACGGATTCGCATTTGACCATCGCGCGAAAGTCCTTTTCCGTCAGGCGCTTGCCGTATTTGGTTTTGATCTTCGCGATGATCGCGGAGGCGGGATTAATGATCGCCATGCACTCACCACCTTTCTGTGTTGATGTTTGTTGTCATTGCGAATCATAAAGCCTCCCTTTCCTAAGGGAGGTGGCACGGACACATGTCCGTGACGGAGGGTTGCTCAATCAGTTCAATGCGCGCTTTACGATCTCATCGACCCAGCTGTCCTTGTTCTGCTCATACAGCCGGTTCATTTCCTGCTTCATGTCTTGTTGATGCTGTTTCGCCTGCGCGTATCGCTTATCGGCGTTCTCACGGTCGACCGCGATATTCTTCTCGACGCGGTCCTTCGCGCGGACGATATAATCATTGTAGATCTGTTCCTTGAGCTGTTCGACCTCCGCCTCGCTCTTGATCTTTTCATCCTTCGCCTGTTGTTCGATTTTACGCGCCTGTTCATCCATTTCGATGATGCGCTTCAATAGATCCTGCATCCATCACACCTCGATCCTTCGATATGAAACCCCGAAAAAACGATTCGGGGCAATAGTAGTTCTTAGTTTTTTAACGACTGTAGGGGAGCGGGCAATCTGCCGCCTAAGTGGATAAAACCGCTCGGATCGCCCTTGCGCAGCGGCATAACGGGACCGGCGCCTAAAAGTCCGCCGAAGTTCAGTTCATCACCGGCTTTTCTGCCGATGGCGGGGATCACGCGCACGGCGGTGGTCTTGCTGTTCACCATGCCGATCGCCGCTTCATCCGCGATGATCGCGGAGACGGTCTCGGGGGTCACGTCGCCGGGGATGACCAGCATATCCAGTCCGACGGAGCACACGGCGGTCATCGCCTCGAGCTTAGTGATATCCAGCGCGCCCTGTTTGACGGCGTGGATCATGCCCTGATCCTCCGATACGGGGATGAACGCGCCCGACAGTCCGCCGACATGGGAGGACGCCATCACGCCGCCCTTCTTGACGGCGTCATTGAGCAGCGCCAGCGCGGCGGTGGTACCGTGACAGCCGCAGATCTCGAGGCCCATTTCCTCTAAGATATGCGCGACGGAATCGCCGACAGCCGGGGTAGGGGCAAGGGAGAGATCGACAATGCCGAACGGCACGGACAGACGCTCCGACGCTTGCTTCGCGACCAGCTGACCCATACGGGTAATCTTGAACGCGGTCTTTTTGACCAGATCCGCGACCTCGGTGATATTCTGACAATCGGCTTTTTCGAGCGCGGCGCGTACCACGCCCGGACCCGATACGCCGACATTGATGACGCAATCCGCTTCACCGACGCCGTGAAAAGCGCCCGCCATGAAGGGGTTATCCTGCACCGCGTTACAGAAGGTGACGAGCTTCGCCGCGCCGATGCAGTTGTTGTCGGCGGTCAGCTTGGCGGTATCGACGACGGTCTGACCCATCATCTTCACCGCGTCCATATTGATACCGGCTTTGGTGGAGCCGATGTTGACAGAGGAGCAAACTCTCTCGGTGACGGAGAGCGCCTCCGGAATACTCTCGATCAGCGCGTAATCGCCCGCGGCAAAGCCCTTTTCCACCAGCGCGGAATAGCCGCCGATGAAGTTGACGCCGAGGGTATCCGCGGCACGGTCAAGCGCCTTGGCGAATTTCAGGATCTTCTGTGTCTGGCATACGCCCGCGATCATGGCGATCGGGGTCACGGCGATCCGCTTGTTGATGATCGGGATGCCGTATTCGCGCGAGATATCCTCGCCTGTCCTGACCAGATCCTTCGCGTACAGACAGATCTTGTCATAGATCTTGTCGCACGCCCTGTCGATATCGCTGTCAATGCAGTCGATCAGCGAGATCCCCATCGTAATGGTTCTTACGTCGAGGTGCTCGTTGTCGATCATATTGATGGTTTCTAAGATATCTTTGGTTTCCAGCATAGTACACCTCAGATCTTGTGCATACTGTTAAAGATATCCTCGTGCATCACGTGGATCTTCAGGTTGTTGTCCTCGCCGACCTTCTCCAGATTCTTTTGGAGCTGATCGAAGGCGACCGTCGCCGAACCGATATCCGCGAGCATGATCATCGCGAACATATCCTGCAGCACACTCTGGGTCACTTCGATGATATTCACGCCGACCTCGGCGCACGCGGTGGACACCTTGCTGAGGATGCCGACGCTGTCTTTGCCGAGCACCGTGATAACTGCTTTCATATGGTACCTCCAAAGGGGTGGGATCGCAAATAATTAGGGCAAAATCGCTTCTGTCCCGAATTTCGTTCCTTATTATACTCTTTTTATTCTGCGGTTGATGATTGATAGGAATTAAAAGATTATAATTTTGTTACTTTTTTGTCAAAAAAAAGAGAGCGCAGAAAAAAGCCTCCCTTTGGTAAAGGGAGGTGCCGAGGTACGAGGCGGAGGGATTGCATGAATTGATCGACCGAAGGGAGATACTTTATTATGATACTTTACAAACAAAGAGAGCGCATCGCTGCGCTCTCTTTCTGTAGAAAAAACCATCGTCATTCCGAGGAGGGCATTACAAATCACCTTATTATTGCCCGACGTGGGAATCCCCCTGTCGTAAATATCGTTTACAGTCACAGAAACATGTATTCTCTCTTTGTGGGATTGCCACGGGGCTGACACGCGTGTCGAGCCCCTCGCAATGACTGCTATACTTATTCTGACAAACAAAGAGAGCGCATCGCTGCGCTCTCCGTATCGTCATTATAAGGTTGTCGCGAGCTCCTGGAGGTACGCTCTGAGATCCTCGCCGATCTCGGGGTGCTTTAAGCCGACCTCGATGTTCGCCTGCAGGATACCGAGCTTGTTGCCCATATCGTAGCGCTTGGCACTGAACTCGACCGCTGTCATACCGCTGCTGCGCGCCAACTGAGCCATCGCGTCGGTCAGCTGGATCTCACCGCCCGCGCCGGGCTTGGTGTGATCGAGAATCTCGAAGATCTCAGCGGGCAGGACAACGCGTCCGAGAATGGAGTAGAGGGAGAAGATATCCTCCTTGCGCTGCGGCTTTTCGATCATGTCGGTGCATTTAAACACATTATCATGGATGTTCTCCACCTTCATGGAGCTGTACTTCTTGATCGCTTCCTCCGAAACAGGCTTGATACCCAGCACACCCTTGCCGAAGGTGCCGTACGCGTCGACCAGCTCCTTGGTAGCCGGGATATCGCCGATGATGACGTCGTCGCCGTACATGACGACAAAGGGATCATTGCCGACAAAGCTGCGCGCTCTGGATACCGCGTGACCTAAGCCCTTGGTCTCGATCTGGCGCACATACTGGATGTTCGCGAGCTTGTGGATATCCTTGATCGCGTTCAGCTGAGGGGTTTTACCCGCCTTTTCGAGGGTTTCTTCCAGCATGGGGGCTTTATCGAAGTGATCTTCCATGATACCTTTGCCGCGGTTGGTGATGATCAGGATGTCGGTAATACCGGACGCCACCGCCTCTTCGACAATGTACTGGATGGCGGGCTTGTCAACGATGGGGAGCATTTCCTTGGGCATCGCTTTGGTAGCGGGGAGCACTCTGGTGCCCAGTCCCGCCGCGGGGATGACTGCTTTTGTGATTTTCATGTTACTATCCTTTCTCTGAAACATCAGAATTACATAAATCCTATAATGATATTGGGCAGATACATGATGATCAGGTAGGTGATCATCAGCGAGATCGCCAAGCCAGTGTTGACGCCGCCCTTTGTCTGTAAGACGGTTTCGGGATTCTCACCCTCTGCCGCATTTTCCTTGATCTTCTTGATCCGCTTTTTACAGTGCTTGAAGTACATGCGGTTCGTACAGATACCGAACACGATCATCATTACGATCCGTGCCGCCTCGACCAGCGTAGGCAGATACAGTACCAAGAGCTGCATCGCGTCGAGCCCCTGCATATACTCCGTGATCCCGCCCGTCAGATTGCCGGATGACAACGACTGTGAATAGGCGTTCAAAAACTCCGTATACAGGGAACTGTAGGCGATCGTTAAGTATGACTCGACAGCCATCAGCGCCAGCTGGATAAAGGCGAATACTGCGCCGATCTTGTACATCTTTCGATACAAGAGGTAGCCGCCGGTGAACAGCGCCGCGGCAAAGTTGAATTTGCTCTTGTTCATCGTCTTGATGTTGTGGAACACACGGATGAAGTACGGCGTATTCTGCTTGACGTATTTTGCCGTTTCACCGGCTGTGATCCCGTCGCCGAAATCCGTATTGCTGTCAACGCCCGCGAGCGGATCCATGAACGGCATGTTGAAAGCCGTGTTGCCGCCCTGCGGATTCTGCTGTTGACCGAACGGGATACCCGCGCCCTGCGGGGGAGCCTGCTGTTGACGAGGCGCCTGACCGGGGGACAGGGGAGCGCCGCATTGTCCGCAGAAAAAGTGGCTGTTATCATTCGCGTGACCGCAGGAGGGACAGATCTTCATGCCGTCCGTCTCGGCGGCGTTTTCCTTATCTTCCTGATAATCATAGCCCTGTTCGTGCAGATTTTCGTTACTGCAGTGACCCAGTGACTCGTAGCACTCCCGATGATGGGGCGTACCGCAATCGGGGCATACGACAACGTCGTCATCCGCGTGGAAATACTTTTGACACACAGGACATTTTTTACCGATATAATCCATAAATTCTCCTTATCTCAGGGGAGGATCACCTCCTCCCGAAAGCTCAAGTTATATATCAAATCTATTTGTCAGTATATTATACCAAATATTCAGCCGTTCTGCAACTTTATTTTTTTAGAACAATAATTATACAGAGAGGAATGGATGAATTATGCAATATTCATCTTTACATTCCACCGCCTTTGTATTATAATTGTATCTGCTGTATCAGGTAACATGTTACTTTATCATGGTACACGGATGAATGTTAATGAGGGAATATTATGCTGCAATTTGAAGAACTGAAATTGAATTTAGAGGCAATGAAGCCTGAGATAGATGATCTGGCGTCCGCGCTGGGACTCGGTCAGATGAGAAGCGAGATAGAGCAGCTCGAGAACCGCGCCGCCGAGCCGGGATTCTGGGATGATATGGAGAATTCCCAGAAGATCCTCCAGCGTACCGCCAACCTCAAAGCCAAGGTCGAAAAGTATGAGAAGCTCGAAGCGCGCTATGAGGACGCGCTGGCGCTGATCGAATTGGGCGACGAGGCAGAGGATGAGAGCCTGATCGAAGAAGCACAGCAGGAGCTCGACGGCATCCGTGCCGATATCGACCGTCAGCGTCTTGAAACACTGCTGACCGGTGAATATGATAAGAATAACGCGATCCTTACCTTCCACGCGGGTTCCGGCGGTACCGAGGCGCAGGACTGGGCGGAGATGCTCTATCGTATGTATACGCGCTGGGCTGCCGCGCACGGCTTCAATGTCAAGGAGATCGACTACCTCGACGGTGATGAAGCGGGCTTGAAAAGCGCCGTGCTCCTGATCGAAGGTGAAAACGCCTACGGTTATCTCAAGGGTGAAGCGGGCGTACACCGTCTGGTGCGCGTATCGCCGTTTGATTCCGCAGGCAGAAGACACACGAGCTTTTCATCCCTCGAGGTCATGCCCGAGATCAATGATGATATCAAGGTCGAGATCCCTCCCGAGGAGATCAAGATGGATGTATACCGCGCGTCCGGCGCGGGCGGTCAGAAGGTCAACAAGACCTCGTCCGCGGTACGTCTGACCCATATCCCGACGGGTATCGTGGTCGCATCACAGGTGGAGCGTTCTCAGTATCAGAACCGTGACGTCGCGATGAAGATGCTGGTCTCTAAGCTGATGGAGATCAAAGAGCGTGAGCACCTCGAGAAGATCGAGGATATCAAGGGCGTGCAGAAGGAGATCACTTGGGGCTCCCAGATCCGCTCCTATGTCTTTATGCCGTACACCCTCGTCAAGGATCACCGCACCTCGTTTGAGACCGGTAACGTCAACGCCGTGATGGAC
>ONUI01000091.1 GCA_900320995.1 uncultured Eubacteriales bacterium | reverse complement strand
CAAACGGTTTATTATTCTGATACAGAAAAATACGCACAAAGCCAGACAGCCTTGTGCGGTAGGTGCTCACCCGATGATTTGATTATACACAATCATCCGGCGCTTTGCAACAGGAATCGTTGAATTGGGTTATGTAAATTTTTTGCGAACAACCGATAATTCTGTTGAAAACGGAGTTTTTGATATGATATACTTTTTTTGAGGTGAGTAGAATGAGCAAAGACCGACTGGAAGCGTTCATGGACGCCGTTCTGGCGATCATCATGACGATACTCGTGCTGGAGCTGCCCAAGCCCGATCCGATGACGATCGAAGGCGTGCTCGCGCTGGGCGACACCTATGTCTGTTATATCCTGTCGTTCTTCTGGCTGGGCGTCATGTGGGTGAATCTGCACAACGAATGGCACCGGATCGAGATCATCAACAAACGCGTCGTATGGCTGGGTGTGATCCTGCTGTTCGTCACCTCGTGGATCCCGTACAGCATGAGCGTGGTCGTGACCTATCCGACCAGCAAGCTGGCGATGGTGCTTTACGGTATGTCCGTATTGCTCGTGACGATCGCGAATCTTCTGCTGTCTGTCTCGCTGTACCGATGTCATGTGGATATCGAGACCTGTGATTCCGAAAAACACGCGTGGATCATGCGCGTCAAGTATATCCCCGATATTACGATCAAGGTTATCGGCATCATCCTGTCGGCGACGGTTTACCAGCCGGCAGCGATCATCGCGGTGCTTGTCGCGATGGTGTGGATGTTGATCCCGGTCGACGGGTGGTATAAGGGTACCGCAAATAAATAAGGGGTTTTCATAAGTTTGATTTGGTTGGTAATACTATTCAGAGAGGTGATAATTTGAAGCGTATGATGAAAAAACTTGGATTACTGATGATGGTCGGGCTGATGACGGTGCTCGGCGCGTGCTCGGGTCAAAAGACGGAGTCGACGTCGGCTCAGACGAAGGTGACCGTCGATGAAACGTCCGCTGCCGCAACCGCCGCGCCCGACGCGACGCAGGCAGTCTCGGGACAGGCTCTCGGACAGCGTGACCGCAATGCGGAGTACAAGGTGGAGACCAGAGTGATCTGGTGCGAGAACAACGGCAACCGCATCTACGGCGAGGCGTATATCCCGATCTCCGACACACAAACAAAATTCCCGCTGGTGATCCACGCGCACGGTATGGGCTCGAACCATGAGGCGGGCGAGGGCTACGGTGAGCGCTATGCCGAGAAGGGCTTTGCCGCCTATTCCTTCGATTTTCCCGGCGGCAGTCGTCCGACGACCGAGAACAAAAGCGACGGCGATCCGATGAAGAATTCCGCGGTGACAGAGGCGGCTGATCTGCAGGCGATCCTCGACACCGCCCTGACATGGGATTTTGTCGATACCGACTTTGTTTTTGTGGAAGGCGGCAGTATGGGCGGTCTGGTCGCGACGATGGTCGGACTGGATAACACCGATACCGTCAGGGGCATGATCCTGCATTATCCCGCGCTGTATATGCCGCAGGTAGTGACCGCGCGTTACAGCAGTCCCGATAATGTGCCCGATACACTGTCCTTCGGCGACGACTATCAGCTCGGCGGCGCGTTCGCGCGTGATCTGTACGGGGTGGATGTGGTCAGCCGACTCGGCAGTTATCCGCATAACGTCACGATCATCCAAGGGTCCGATGATAAACTGGTGGCGGCAAAGTCGATCGAAGAGGCTTCGGCGCTGTTCCCGCATGCGGAGTTCCATCTGATCGAGGGAGCGGGTCACGGCTTCGGCGGCGATGACTTCGACACCGCCGTAGGCTACGGCTTGGATTACCTTTTTGCCAACACATAAACAGATAGATTGTTGAAATAAGCCTTTCCTTCGGGGAAGGCTTTTCTGTTACTTACAGTTTCTTTTCTCTGTTTCGACGGTTTTTGCAATGTGATTATTGACTGTTATTTTAGTTTGCGGTAAAATATAAATAGTTATAGATGGGAGGAACAGCCGATGAACAGCGCCGCGTTTTCCGTCACAATCGAAGAATGTGCCGATATGCCTGAGGAGACTTATCAGCTTTATGATGTGCGCAGCGCTGTATCATTTTCCTACGGCAGTATCCCGCATGCCGTAAGCTGTCCCGATATTGTTGAAATGGCGGATAGGGGAGAGCTGCCCCGTGATAAAAAGCTGATCCTTTTTTGTATGCACGGCTCTCTCAGCGTTGAATACGCGACCGCGCTTTCCCGGTTAGGGTATGAAGCGTACAGCTTGCAGGGAGGGTATGAGGCGTGGCTGCGCAAGCATCTGGATCATACCGACCGTTCCCGTGAGGTGGAGCAAAGTCTTACCAAGCGCCGCCGTTTTAAGGAGAATCTTTTCCATCGGTTTACCAAGGCGATCGTCGAGTTCGACATGTTACAGCCCGGTGACAAGATCGCCGTGTGTATCTCCGGGGGCAAGGACAGTATGCTCATGGCAAAGCTCTTTCAGGAGCTCAAACGCCATGATAAGTTCCCTTTTGAACTTGTTTTTCTTGTGATGGATCCGGGATACAGTGAGATCAATCGCCTGTTGATCGAGAATAACGCTCGGATGCTCGGCGTTCCGATCACCGTGTTTGAGACCTCGATCTTCGACGCGGTCTATAAAATAGAAAAGTCGCCCTGCTATCTCTGCGCGCGGATGCGCCGCGGATGGCTGTATAAAAAGGCGCGGGAGTTGGGCTGTAACAAGATCGCCCTCGGTCATCATTATGACGATGTGATCGAGACCATCCTGATGGGGATGATCTGGGGCGGTCAGGTGCAGACGATGATGCCTAAGCTGAGATCGACCAACTACGAGGGCATGGAGCTGATCCGTCCGCTGTATTATGTCCGTGAGGATGAGATCAAGGCGTGGCGCGATCACCATCAGCTTCATTTTATCCAGTGCGCTTGCCGCTTTACCGATACTTGCAGTTCCTGCCGGGATGACGGTACCTCCGTATCTAAACGCATGGAAACAAAGCTGCTGATCCGACAACTCAAAAAGACCAATCCTCATATCGAGGCGAACATCTTCAACAGTATGCACAACGTCAATGTCGATACCGTGATCGCCTACAAGAAGGACGGCGTTGTCCATCACTTTCTGGATACGTACGATGACACAAACGATCAATAATTCTTATTTTAATTAATGACAGTATACCGATCGTCATTGCGAAGGGCAAACACACGTGTTTAGCCCTGTGGCGATCTCAACCGATTTCTCAGTCAGCCAAAGGGGGTGTTGTATGAGTTCTCTTACCGATTATGTCAACTGGTACGCGGATCTGTCGTTTTACGATATGCCGTTCAACGACGTGGATAACGTGGTCCTGTGTACCCTGACGTACTACGATTTTGATCCGAAGGTCATCTCAGACCGATCCGCCTCACTGCGCCGCTGTGTGATCAATTCCGCGGATAATGATCCCTTTTTGAAGGCGGTAGCGGAATCCCGCCGCTTCGGCAGTCTGCTGGTTTCCGACTATGTCGAGGTGTTCAGCCGTGATACCTCCACCCAGTTTGCGGCGCTGACCTTCCATCTTTATGACGATGTATATTTTGTATCGTTCCGCGGTACGGATAACTCCCTCGTCGGATGGAAAGAGGATTTTGTGATGAGCTACAAAAAGACCGAGGGACAGATCAAGTCGGTCGAGTATCTCAACGACGTCATCCGCGACGATAGAAAATATATCCTGGCGGGTCACAGCAAGGGCGGCAACCTCGCCTTGTACGGCGCCTGTCATATCAGCGATGAAAAGCTCAGCCGCGTGATCCATATCTATAATAACGACGGCCCCGGGCTGTGTCCCGAGGTCAGCGACGTCAGCCTGATCGAAAGGATCAGGGATCTTGTGACGGTCATCCATCCGCGCTACTGTATCTTCGGCAAGTTTTTTGCTCACGATTTTAAGGATGTCAAGATCGTGACCAGCTCCGCCAAAGGGATCTTTGAGCATGACTCGATCAGCTGGGAGGTCGAGTACGGAAAGCTCCACACGGTGGATCAATTCGATCCGAACAGTGAGTGGATCAACGAAATTGCGGATAAATGGCTGCAGGACGTCAGCCCCGAAGCGCGCGAAAAACTGGTCAAGGGCGTGTTCGCGACAGCGGAAGCCCGCGGCGCCGAGACCTACACCGAGGCGATACAGCTGGACGTCGACGGCGTAGAGGATCTGATCGTCAATGTCGTGGAATCCGACAGCCTGAAAACGGTGGCAAAGATCCCCGAGAAGGTGCTGTTCGGCGATATGTTCGTGCGGCTGCGCACCGGTAAGCTCGCGAAATTTATCGACGCTAACCAGCTGATCGAGGGTATCGTATTCACGGTGATCGGCTTGCTGATGACGATCTTCACCGATAACGCGTTTCGCTTTATCATTATCGTACTGCTGGGCGCTGTCGTGGCGTTTCAGCTTGTCTATACGACAAAAAAACTGCACGAGGATCACTGGAACTTTGTGCGGGAGAAAACGCGCGTTTATATCTTTTTGGTGGTCGCGACGCTCTTTGCCGTCATATTGGTCAAGAATGAAGCGCTGTTCATCGTCGGCAGCGGTCTGTGCGGCGGCTGGCTGTTGGTGATCGCGTATCGCAGCTTTTTGGCGTTCAAGCAGAGCAAGGTGCGTGATTTCGCGTTCTGGAAAAACGTCATCAAAAGCATCCTGTATGCCGGCTGCGGTATCTTCATCATCCTCGCTCCGTCCGATACTGTCCAGTGGTTTATGCTGGTGCTCGGAGGCTTGATGGTGATCGACGGCATCAGCGCGATCATCTACTCGTTTATCGACGCGAATGAGAAATATTCAAGAAAGTATCACAACCTGAAAGATAAGGTCAAACATAAAAAGTAAAAGGAAAGAGGGAATAGTATGGCTTGGGAAGCTGATTTCTTATTATGGCTGCAAAATCTGCGCGTGCCGTTCATGGATGGACTGATGACGTTTTTCTCCATGCTGGGTCACAACGGTATCTTTTGTCTGATCCTCGGCATCGTGCTGATCATCATCAAAAAGACCCGCCGATCCGGCGTCGAGGTTATCATTGCGATGCTGCTCTCGTTCATCATCTCCTATCTGGTCGTCAAGAATCTGGCGGCAAGGGTACGTCCGTTTGAAACGTACGATTTCTTGGTGCCGCTGGGCAACGCGCCGCACGGATGGTCGTTCCCGTCTGTCCATTCCACGTTCGCGTTCGCGACGGCGACGGTCATTTTCTGCAATGATAAGAAGATCGGCGTCCTCGCGCTCGTGATCGCCGCGTTGGTCGCTTTCTCACGCCTGTACATGGGCGCTCATTATCCGACCGACGTATTGGCGGGCTCTGTTTTCGGAATCATCTTCGCGCTGCTGGCACATTACCTGATCTACCCCAAATGCGAGAAGTGGATCCGCGGCAGAAAAGAGAAGAAGAGCAATGCCTGATAATGAGCTGATGATACGGATCATGGACTACGCCCGCGTGCATTACGGCGTAGAGCCGGATTTTCCTTTTCCGAACTACCCCGACATCCCGGTCCTGCGCCATCATAGCTCACGAAAGTGGTTCGCGATCTTTATGAATGTGTCGCGTTCGGTGCTGCGTCTGGACGGCGACGATCCGGTTGATATCATGAACGTCAAGTGTGATCCCATCCTCTCCGGCTCGCTTCGGATGCAGGAGGGCTATTTCCCGGGGTATCATATGAACCACGATCAATGGCTGACAATCCTGCTTGACGGCACCGTACCCTATGAGGAGATCATCCCCCTGCTCGATATGAGCTTCGATCTGACATTCCGCTTCCCGAAGAAGCGCAGAACACCCAAAGAAGGGTGATCCCTGTTATTTAAAATAGTCATTGCGAGGGGCTCGACACGTGTGTCAGCCCCGTGGCAATCTCAACCGATTATATAGTAAAACCGCTGAACATTTATGTAGTTGTCCTTAACGGAGAATTACTGGCGGGAGGTCACCGGAAGGCATTTTGCCTTCCGGTTTCTTCTTTTATTTGGCTTTATTATGCGGAAATCGGCGTGTTCTTATCAATCTCTGCTTTTGTGGTATCAGTTTTCGGGAGTCCTT
>ONUI01000096.1 GCA_900320995.1 uncultured Eubacteriales bacterium | reverse complement strand
CACGCCGTTGGCGGCGAGGTTCAGCGCGATATCATCGGACAGGTTCGTGATCTTGCTGATCTTTACGCCGGGCGCGGGCTGCAGCTCATAGCGCGTGACCGACGGTCCACGGCAGATATCGACGATATTCGCCTTGACGCCGAAGCTGTTGAGGGTCTCGACCAGCTTGGTGGCGTTGTTCTGCATTTCCATATAAGCGCTCTCGCTCTCACTGTCCACAGCAGGCTCGAGCAGCTTGGTGGGCGGATAGACATACTGCGCCTGCTCCGCCTTTTGATTTTGCTTGACCTCAGCGCCGACACGCCGGGTCTCTCCCTTCAGATCAAAGGTGTCGTCGGTATTATACTCGTCAACCGCATCATCCTCCGCAGTGCCCGGATCGGGCTGCTTTGCGCCTGCGGACATCTTGCGTGATTTCTTTTTGTCGGAAATCCGGCGCGCCACATCGGAAGCGGAAAGCTCCTCGTCGGGCACGACGCCGGAATTCGCGTTGCGGATGATATTGATGATGTCCTGATCCTGCTGTTCCTCGGCGATCTCGACCGCGTCCTTGGCACGCGGCTTCTTGCCGGGCTTGTCCAACGGGATGTCGATGCGGTCGCTCGACCGTCTGCCGGAACGCGATTCGGGAACGGTATAGTCGGGATAATCATCCTCCGGCGAGCGATTGCCAAGACGCTCGAATTCCTCGCGCTCTTCCCTCTCGCGGCGACGTTCCTCACGGCGCTCGTTGCGGTGCTCATGGATCTGTCGCTGTTTGTCACGGGTTCTGGTATAGCCCTTCTTCGCGACATTGGCGATATCGACCAGCGTCACGCCGAACAGCACCATGATCGCGGCGATCAGGATGATGAGCGAGGTGATCACGGCGGGAGCCGTCGTGAGCAGCGCGCGCATCGGATAGCCCAACAAAGCACCGATCAGACCGCACAGGCTCTCGAGCGCGAAGGACTTTTGATACGCGGCGCCGAGCGCGGCAAAATATGTATAGCCATCGTTGAAGTCCGTTTTACCGAACAGATAGACCAGTGTGCACACCATCACGACGATAACGGCGGACAGGGCGATCTTGGCTCCCTTATGCGCCATCTGCTTTTCCTTGGCGGTCATAATGCCGAGGTAGATGAACACGAGCGGCACTAAGATCGAGCATACGCCGAATACGCCGAAAAGGGAGCTGCGCATGGTCTTCCAGAACGCGCCGCCGGGGATGATCACCAGCGCCAGCAGCAGTGCGCCGACAGCGCAAAGCAGGATCGCTTTGGTCTGGGGATTCAGCCCGCGTCTGACGGGTTCTTTCTTGGCACTGCGGGAGGTTCGCTTTGTATTTCTTCTCGCAGTGGATTTGGATGTTGATTTTTTGGAGCTTGCTTTGCCTTTGGTAGTCTTGGCAGCCAAATAATCACTCCTGACTTTCCTTGATTTTAGTTTCTGTGTGTATTGTATAATGGTGGGCTTCTGCCCACACCCGATCATAGCGGGAGGAGCAAGCCCCTCCCCTACAAGTAGAAATTGATGGTAGGGACGAGCATTGCTCGTCCGCGGATGGTCGATGACCATCCCTACGGTAAGAATGATTTGCTTCGCAATATAGGAGCGTTGCGACAAGCGCCTATTACTACGGCAATCGTATTGATATATCGGTTGAGATTGCCACGGCTCTATTGAGCCTCGCAATGACGTTTTCATTATGTCAACGGTGTACCGGAGAAGATGTTGACGCCCTCGCTAAGTTCGATGATGCTGATGACGATCACGGCGATACCGACAACGGCGGTATACACGATGAAGATGATCATCTTATCGGTCTTTAACAGCCATTTAAATAATGCGATCGCCAAATAGCCGACAATAGCGGAAACGACCATGCCGATGAGGATGGGTACGAGATCCGCCTTGATCGCGTCTAAGCCGCCTTCCAGCGCGTCCTTGCCCTCGAGCACCGCCGCCGCGACGATCGCGGGCGTACCGAGGATAAAGGTATAGTCGAGAGCGGTCTGCTTTTCCAGTCCGCGCATCTGACCTGCCGCGAGGGTTGAACCCGAACGGGAGATACCCGGCATGGTCGCAAAGCACTGTGTCAAGCCGACGACAATTGCGTCGACCACATTCAGCGAGGTGCGGCCGCGATCGTCGCCCTTTTTGGCGTGCTTCATCGGAACGGTGCTGTGAGAAACACGGTTGCCGATGAACAGCAGGATGGAGGTGATCAGCAGGCAGATACCGACGATGATGAAATTACGCTCACTGTCGGCGATGCCTTCGACAAAGTCCTTGAGCTTCATATCCGTACCGGGAATGGGAATGAACAGCAGGAACAGCGGCAAGAGTCCGATGATCACCATGATGACCATGCGTTTATCATCGCTGAGCTCTTTCCACTTGAACTTACCGGTAAAGATATCGCCGATGATCGAGAAAAACGCCTTGATCAGCCGCCAGATCAGCTTGTGATAGAATACGACGACCGCTACCAGCGTGCCGATATGTAACATAACATTGAAGAAGAGGTTGTTGCCCTCCAGATTGATCCCCAGCACGTGCTGGGTGATCGTCAGATGTCCGCTGCTGGATACAGGCAGGAACTCGGTGAGTCCCTGAACCACACCCTGGATGATCGCTTCGATAATGGTCATAGGTAAAACTCCTTTTTTGATAGCGGATAACGATCCGGAACCGTTCACTGTTCTTGATCGTTATCCGATTTTATCATTTCATATAGCGCGTCGGTAGCGTCGCGCAGGGTGCCGACCGCGTCGATCAGGCCGCAGTCGACCGCCTCTTTCCCCTCGAGCACCGTACCGATATCGGTAGCAAGCTCGCCGGTATTGAGCACCAGCTCACGGTACTTTTCCTCACAAATATGAGAATTCTCGACCGTGAAACGCATGATGCGATCCTGCATCTTTTGAAAATACCGATAGGTCTGCGGCGCGCCGACCGTCAGCCCCGTAGTGCGCACGGGATGTACCGTCATGGACGCGGTACTGACGATAAAGCTCCTGTCACACGCGACCGCGAGCGGAATACCGATGCTGTGACCGCCGCCGAGCACCAGTGAGACCGAGGGCTTTTTCATCCCCGCGATCATCTCCGCGATCGCGAGCCCCGCCTCCACATCGCCGCCCGAGGTATTGAGCAGGACAAGCAGTCCGTCGATATCCTCATCCTCGTCGATGGCGAGCAGTGAAGGGATCACATGCTCATACTTGGTCGTTTTGTTGGAGGGCGGCAGGATATAATGCCCCTCGATCTGACCGATCACGGTCAAACAGTAGATGATATCCTCACCCCGATGGGTGATCACACTGCCCATCGCGGTGACGCTGTCACGCGGCTTTTGATCGGCAGGTTCGTTGTTTTCGTTTTCCTCGGGGATCTCGTTGTCGTTCCGCATACAATCACCTCAGTGCTATTATATGTGGGACAAACTAAATCATGTATGAGGCTTTCGTAATTCACCAAGATACAGTATACCATTAACTTGCAAATTCTTCAAGAGAAAAATGATTATATTTCTAAATTGTCATATTAATCATATGAGGATAGTGTATGCTTAATGTGTATTCTGATTGAAATTGGTTGAGATTGCCACGGAGTTGACACTCCTCGCAATGACGATTGATATACTTGGAGGAACAATGAGCACAAATGCTGTATACGGCGTCGTCATCGCCGTATTGATTCTATTATCGGGCTTTTTCTCATGTGTGGAGACGGCATATTCCTTTGCCAACACCATCCGTCTGAAATCGCTGATCGACGCCGGCAGTCGGCGTGCCGTACACGCGCTGTGGGTATGCGACAACTTTGATAAAGCGCTGACCGCGATATTGATCGGCAACAACGTGGTCAATCTCGGATGTTCGTCACTGGCGACGATCCTGTGCCTGAATCTGTTCGAGAACTACGGCGCGGCGATCGCGACCGGCGGCACGACGTTATTGGTGCTGACTTTCGGCGAGGTCATCCCGAAGTGTATTGGCAAGGAAAAGAGCGACAGCATCGTTCTGCACACCGGACTGATCCTCAAGATCTTCACCTACATCCTGACCCCGCTGGTATTTCTCTTCACCGGCATCAAAAGTCTGGTGATGAAGATCGGACATATCAAAAAGAACTCCCCCTCCGTGACGGAGGACGAGCTTAAATACATCATCGAAAGCATCGAGGAAGAAGGCATCCTCGAGGAGCAGGAAAGCGAGCTGGTGCAGTCGGCGCTGGAATTTGATGAAAAGACCGCGCAGGAGATCCTGACGCCGCGTGTCGACGTTACCGCGATCGACATCAACGATGATAAACAGGAGATCCATGACCTGATCATTCGCGAGCGCTATTCGCGCATCCCTGTCTATGAGGACGACATCGACAACGTCATCGGCATCCTGCATACGCGCGACTACTTAGAGAAGGTCATCGACGGCGAGGTCGATCTGCGCGCGCTGATCACTCCCGCCCACTTCATTTATAAGAACCTCAAGCTCTCGGATATCCTCAATGATTTCCGCGCCAACCGCCTGCATATCGCGATCGTCACCGACGAATACGGCGGATTTCTCGGCATCGTCACGATGGAGGATCTGCTCGAAGAGATCGTCGGCGACATCTGGGACGAGGACGAGGATGTGGAACACACCTGTACCAAGCTGGGTGAAAACCGCTATCTGGTATCGGGCGATATGGATCTGAACGAACTGTTCGAGCTGTTCGAGATCAAGCCCGATGACGAGATCGAGAGCAACTCCGTCGGCGGCTTCATCGTCGAGCAGTTGGGCGAGCTCCCCATCCGCGGACAGCGCGTCGAATACAAGGATGTGATCTTCACCGTCAAGCGCGTGAAGAACAGGCGTATCATCTCGGCGCTGGCGACGAAGAAAAAACCGATCAAGGAATAAACGGTTGAGATGGCCACACCCATGTCGGGGTTCGCAATGACAATCCTATTATGAAACAGAAAGCTCCTTCACACGAAGGAGCTTTTATTTTGCCGTCATGAATTTAATATATGAGCAGTTGTTTGGGTCGCGTGCGACGCGCTGTCACTAAAAAGGCTCCCTTTGGTAAAGGAGATTCCCCTGCTAGGGGAAATGTCCGCAACGCGGACAAAAGGGTCTGCTGCCTCCGCTAGGAGGGCTCAAACCGATAAAAAACTGAGGGATTGTACTAAATTGTTTGAGCGAAGCGAGTATCTCAATTATATATCTTGATGTTATCGCAAAGTAACATAACATAGTATCTCCCTTCGGTCGGTCAAATAATGCAATCCCTCCGAGCTCGCAAGCGAGCCCACCTCCCTTTACCAAAGGGAGGCTTTATGCAGTTCGAAGCTTCTTTACACGAAGGAGCTTTTACTTTTACAACAGATCTTTTAATTCTAATATAGAAATATCGATCACCTTATCCCCTATCGGCTTCGCGGAGCAGACGGACAGGCAGTATCCATCCAAAGCACTTGTAAAAAGCTGAGCACTGAGCGGTAAGGCGGTGGTATCGAAGGCGGTCAGGTCGGTGCTGATCCCTTCACCCGTCATTTTGAGCACCGCTTCCTTGCGCGTCCATATCTCGCAAAAGGCGCGGCACGGATCCTGTGATCCCTTCACATATTCGCGCTCACGGGGATGATAAAACCGATCGGCGATCTTGAGGCGGCTTTTGTCGGGGAGCTGCTCGATATCCAATCCCACCTCCGCGTCATCGGTCGCGATCGCCGCTACCCTGCCGCTGTGAGATACCGAAAAATACACGCCGATTTCCGCATAGGGCTTGTCATGCTCGCCGAAAAAGATCGGACTCTCCCCTATCGCGCGGCGGATCAGCAGTCCTGCCGCGAGCGACAGGAGCTTGTCATTTTCAAAGCGGTACCGCGCGATCTTATTCTGCCGATCGGGCGGCAGGAGCGCGACAGAATCTTTGAGATCTTCCCATTTTAAGTTTTCATCCAAAACAACATACTCGATCTTCATATGTTCATCATACTATAAACCGCTGCAACATGCAAATATTTATTTACAAACGGCGAATGGGGTGGTAAGATTATGGTGATAAGGTTGAGATTGCCACGGTATAAACGCCTCGCAATGTCGATTTGAATTTAGTTGAGATTGCCACAGTTCCCAAAGGAACTTCGCAATGACAATTTATAGCAGAGATTGCCACGGCATAAACGCCTCGCAATGACGATTCGAATTTGGTTGAGATTGCCACAGTTCCCAAAGGAACTACGCAATGACTGTTTTGAATTCGGTTGAGTTTGCCACGGGTCGTTTACTGATTGTCATTACGAGGAGGAACAGAGTTCCGACGTGGTAATCTCAACCTTATTCTTTCGAGCCCTCAATATGACTGTTTGGATCAAAACTATCAGTGATATTTATAGAAAGAGCATCGGTATTTGCTGTCATCCAAACCAAGTCGGGTATCATAATAGTAGCCCTGATCCTTCACCGCGCCGAGCGGCAGATCGATGGTCTGATTATTAGAACCGTTGTTGAAGATGACAAAGATATATTTCGACGTCGGAACAGTATATTTGTAGATCTTTTCGCCGTAGCTGTTCGTGGTCATATAGGTCATTTTGATACCCGGCCATGCATTGTTCTTCTCTTTTCCGTGTCCGGCAGTACAGTACGCGTATACATCCGTCCAGCCGACGTTATTGGTAAAGTAAACATCTACCGTATCGCCGGGATAGCAAGCGCTGACGACCGCGTTGAAGGCGGTATAGGCGGCGTTGAGGGTGTTATAATCCGCGTTGTGGCGGTACGCCTTCTTCAACGCCTGATACTGGTCATAGGACGCGAGCAGCCAATACTTGTCGAGCGCAGACTTTGCCTGCGAACGCAGGGTGTTCAGATCCGCAGCGGCAGGCTCGAGTTCGACCTGAGCTCCGACGACTGCGATATCGGTATCGACGCCGACGTCGGCGATATCAAAGTCTTTGCCTGTCGCGGCAATATCCTCGGCGGGGAATCGCCGGATCACGCCCGCCACATAACGCTGGATCATGGTCGCGTCGATGATCGTGACCTCATCATCCGCGTCAACGTCCGCGTTCAGCTCGTTGATCGGCGTAGGCAGGGTGATGCCCGCCACAGAGCGCATGATATAGGTCGCGTCTAAGATAGAAACGATACCGTCGTCATCCGCGTCGCCGCAAAGGCGCTCGATCGGCGGCTCGGTGGGAGCTTCTGTCGGAGCCTGTGTAGGCGCTTGGGTAGGCGCCTGAGTCGGAGCCTGTGTGGGCGCCTGAGTCGGCGCGGGAGGATCCGTCGGCTCGACCAACGGAGAAGTTCTCTGCGGCACGATATAGGTCGCGGACGGGATCACCTTATTGGTATACAGGTTGGCACCTTGGAAGATGGTCGCGTCGCGATAGACCTCGACGATATAGCCCTCAGTACCCTCACGGGAGGTATCATTGACACGGTTGCCGTTGACGACGTCACGGATCGCGCCGACGGAGGAATTGTGGATAATGGTCGCCGAGGTGCCGCTGTTGTTGCTGAGATTGTAATTCAAGCTGAATCGGAAATGGGTATGACCGCAGAGCAAAACAGCATTTTTATGATTTTGCAGGATCGCCTTCAGCTGAGCTGTGGCGGCGCATTTATCCTTCAGCGGGATATCATAGATCGGGTTCGGCAGTCTGTCGCCCGCGCCCCAACTGTCAAAATTCGCGTGCTCCATGATAAAGACGTTTTTGCCGTCGTTCTCATACGCGGTCAGCTTGCCGTTCAGCCACGCGAGCTGTTCATCGGTGAACTGGTTGGCGGCGTCCGAGTAGAAACCGCCTTCCTGTGCCATGAACAGGAAATGGTCGCCGGTGTTGGGCTCGGTGATCTCGTAATACGCCTTCTTCGCGTTGACCGCCGCAGCGGTAGAATCCAGCCCCGTCATGTTGCAGAAGTAATCGGAGCTTGTTTTCCAATCCTTCGCGATCTTGTTGCTTTCATCCTCATAGTTCCACAGCTCATGGTTGCCGATCGCCTCATAGATCGGATTGTCATAATCGCTGTCGGCGAGGATATGCAGATAGGTGTTCCACTCCTCGGGATAATGCGGATTGCCTCTGCCCTTTTCATCGTTGCGGTGATTGGTGACATGGTCGCCGGTGGTGACGATGAAATCGACGTCACGCGCGGCGGCGGTGCGGAGCGCGTCGGCGAGGTGCTGTTCATCATAGGGATATTTCTGACCCTGCGCGCCTGTCTCGTCGGAGGTGATGTGGATATCGGAATAAGAAGCGAAGCTGTACAGCAGATCGTCATCCGTCTTATTGGTCGCCTTATCGATGGGCAGCTTGTAGTTGAGCGCCGCGTTGGACGCACTGAGGTTGGTCGGCTCACCGCTGCTCTTGAACGCCAGCACACGGGTCGCCTTGGCGGGGATCGCGGTATTCTCGGGCATCGTGAAGGTGCCGGAGCTGTTGTTGGCGATACTGAGCTTACAGATCGGCTCAAAGCCGCTGAGCGCCGCACTGTCATCCGCCCAGTACAGATAGTAGGTACCACCGGAGGAACCGTCAACAGTGACCTTGATTGTACCCTGCGCAAAGCCCGCGTCATAGGCATGTGTGCCCTGCCAGGTGTAGGTGATGGAATTTGTCGCGGCGGCCGCGGTCAGCGGCAGTACACCGCACACCATGATGATCGCCATCAACAAAGCTATTACGGTTGTGATCTTTCTTTTCATACTCTCAACTCCTGATCCATCCTATTCGGATATAACCTTTGTTTATTGTATCATACAATCCGCTCAAAAGAAAGAGCAAAAAAGTCTCTCCCTTCGGTCGAACAATTCATGCAATCCCTCCGGGCTCGCAAGCGAGCCCACCTCCCTTTACCAAAGGGAGGCTTTGACAGGTTTTTCTACAGAAAAAACAGCCGTCATCAGACGACTGTTCCTCATATGGTTATTGGGCTTCCTGCAGCATCTTCTTTGACTTTGACAAAAACGACAGATACATCACAAACTTGATAAAGGTCACGACCAGTGACGCCAGAAACAGCGCGATCGAAATAATGTCGGTCGTACCGCCGCGCAGGAAGGTGGAGATAAAGGTGAGGATGAACGAGATCACTTCCGCCGTGATGATCAGCTTGAGCACCGTAGCGCCTTTTTTGTTGACGTCATCCCGTCCGAGCTGATTGGCGATCTGCATCACACCCGCGATAACAAAGATCGTCGCCAAAGTCTCGGAGAGAGTCGACATCGAATAAATGATATTGCTCAGTCCGTTATGGAGGACAATGACCGAGATGATCGAAAAAGCGATACTGACGATCAGAAACACGAGCGCCGTCTTGAAATTCTCGTTATCATTCCGCGCGTTGAAATAGCCGACCAGATTCATGATGAACGCAATGATCATCAAAATGCCAAACGCCGCGCCGAACAGGATGGCGCCGATGAATCCGCCCATTGATAAGGCCTCGGAAGAAGCGGACGTCACATCGTCACTCGTGGACAAAAACGCGATAGCACCGGTGACTGCCGCGAAGAACAGACAGATATAGCTGATCAGTTTCAGGATCTCGGCTCTATAGATCTTTTTGATTCCTTTTGCCGCATTGGGAAAGCTCATAATATTCTTCTCCTTTTTACCCGTAGGGTGAAACTAAAAACTATTGTATCACAGGTTTTGCAATTAATAAAGGATAATTCACAAATTTTTCAAAGAAAAAGCAGCCGCCCTGTGTCGGACGACTGCCAAAGTATCGATTATCAAATCAAATTGATCGGGATCTTAAGACTCGACCAGCATATTCTTCGCCTTCGCGAGAAGGGTCAGGAACATGATGTACTGAACAACGGACAGTACCATAGCGACCGCCAAGAGGATCAGAGCGGTAACCGCGATCGCGGTGTTGGTCAGCATGAACGAAGAAACGATGCTGAGGATCAGCGAAAGACCCGCGATGACGATGATGATCTTCAGGATGTTGGAACCCTTGGTGCTGACGTCGCCTCTGTTGAGCTGATCAGCCAGCTTGATGATACCGCTGATGATGAAGATGGTCACAAACAGAGTCATCAGATTACCAAGGGAAGCGCACAGGCTGGTAACAACGGGAGCGGATCTTACAAAGAAGCCGCCGATGATCGGAACGACGATGCCGATGATCAGGCAAACCAAAGCGGACTTGAAGCTGTCCTCATCATTCTTTGCGTTGATGATACCGACCAGCTGCATAATGAAAGCGATCAGCGCCAGAACACCATAACCAATAAAGAAAATCAAAGCAATGCCCATCTGACCGAGAGCCGCTGCCGCGCCGGCATTACTGCCCTTTGTCAGAAGAGCGGTTGCGCCGCCGGAAATAAAGATCAGACCACCGATGACCGCGCAAACAGAGCCGATCAACTGTAAAATCTGTGCGGTGAAGATTCTCTTCACACCTTTTGCTGCATTAGGAAATCTCATGTAACAATTCTCCTTTTTTGAATAATATTCACTATGTATTCAGTGAATTCACAAGTATTATAGCACAGAAAAACGAAATTGTCACTACTTAATTTATCTTTTTTGTCAGTTTTAAATAATCTGCTCTCACCGTAATCAAGTACTGCTGATGCATCATAACAGTCGGATGAGCCATTATTCACATTCATTCTATTGACGATTTATCATATATTGTGGTATATTTTGTAGGTAGAAAAGCATCAAAAAACGATTTCGATCGTCCGAATGATAAAAGGGAGAACGATATGGAAGAAAAACAACAAGCACTCCAAGGACTCAGCTCCGCGGAGGTTGAGCAACGTGTTCGTGACGGTGTTCGTCCTGCTGCTGCTCGTCGGCTCATACAAGAACCTGCTGTTCATCGGCGTCGTGCTGTTCAACACCGTCATCGGTATCGTGCAGGAGATCCGCTCCAAGCAGAGCGTGGACAAGCTCACGATCCTCACCGAAAGTAAGCTGACCGTCCTGCGCGACGGCAAGGAGGTACAGCTGAGCAAGGATGAGCTCGTGCTCGACGACGTCATCCTGCTCACAAGAGGCAATCAGGTGCCCGCCGACTGTATCCTCATCGACGGCGAATGTAACGCGAACGAAAGCCTGCTCACCGGTGAATCCGACCTGATCCCCAAAAGACCCGGTGACGAGCTGCTCTCGGGCAGCTTTATCGCGGCGGGCAACTGCTACTGCCGCGTCAACCGCGTCGGCGCCGACAGCTACGCCGCCAAGATCAACAACGAGGCAAAGTATCTCAAAAAGAATAACTCGCAGATCCTGCAGTCCTTCAAGACCATTATCAAGATCTGTTCCTTTATCATCTTCCCCGTCGGTATCCTGATGTTTGTGATGAAGTATTTCGTACAGCATCAGGAGCTGACCGACACGGTCGTATCCACCGTCGGCGCACTGGTCGGCATGATCCCCGGCGGCATGATCCTGCTCACCTCGGGCGTGCTGGCAGTATCGGTCATCCGCCTTGCGAAGAAGAAGGTGCTGGTCAACGAGATGTACTGTATCGAAACGCTCGCGCGCGTCGACGTCATCTGTCTGGACAAGACCGGTACCCTGACCGCCGAGATCATGAACGTGCATGACGTCATCCCGATCGACTGTGACCGCGACGAGATCATGACGGCGCTGTCGTCTATCGCCTCGGTCGACGAGGTCAACGCCACCGCGGAGGCAGTCCACAAGTATACCGAGAACATCGAGCCGCTCTCATGCAGGGGCTTTACCCCCTTCTCGTCCGAAACCAAATGGTCGGGCGGTAACTTCGAAAACGGCAGGACCTATATCATGGGCGCGGCGGAATTTGTATTTTCTGATAAAGAAAAATACGCGGAAGTATTTCAAGCCATCGCAAACGTACATGATACCGTCCGTATCCTCGTTTTAGCGAGATCCTCCAACCCCATCGAGGACAAAAAGCTCCCCGAGGAGCTTCAGCCGATGGCGCTGGTACTGATCAAGGATCAGCTCCGCGACAACGTACAGGATACCGTCAACTACTTTAAGGAACAGGGCGTCACCCTCAAGGTCATCTCCGGCGACAGCGTCAAAACCGTCCAGAATATCGCCAAGGACTGCGGTATCGCGGGCGCGGAGAACGCCGTCGATATGTCCACCGTCACCACCGATGACGAATTAGCTAAGGTCGCCGAGCGCTGTAACGTATTCGGCAGAGTCACACCCGCTCAGAAGAAAAAGCTGTTGATCGCGCTCAAGAAAAAAGGTCACAAGGTGGCGATGACAGGCGACGGCGTCAATGACGTTCTGGCGCTCAAAGAAGCGGACTGCTCCATCGCAATGGCGGCAGGCAGTGAGGCGGCACGCAATGTATCACAGCTCGTGCTGGTCAACAATGACTTTGCCGCAATGCCAGACGTCGTTGCGGAAGGCAGAAAGACCATCAACAACATCGAGCGCAGTTCCTCGCTGTATCTGGTCAAGACCATGTACTCGATCATCCTCTCCGTCTTCTTTCTCTTCTCGCACCACATCTATCCATTCGAGCCGATCCAGCTCTCCCTGATCGGCGCGCTGACCGTCGGATTTCCGTCCTTTGTACTGGCACTGCAGCCGAACAAGAACATCGTCCGCGGCAACTTTACCTTTAATATCATCACGCGCGCGGCGCCCGCGTCGATCTGTATCGCGCTGAACATCATTCTGATCACACTGCTCAGCACCACGCTCGGTATCTCACAGGCAGAGCTCTCCACCATGTCGCTGTACACCACCTCGCTGATCGGTCTGCTTCTGATCTTCAGGCTGTGTATCCCGTTCAACGCCCTGCGCGGCACGATGCTCGCCCTCAGCACTGCGGGTCTGATCCTTGCAATAACCATATTCGGCAGCTTCTTCAAGATCGTACCGCTCAGCCAAAACGCGATGATCCTGCAGATCGCCGCAGCCATCGGCGTGACCATCCTGTTCAATGTGCTGTACAGCATCGCGGACAAGCAGATCGAAAAGCGCAAGCTCGAACCTCAGAAAGTAACAGCATAGCAGCAACACTACTATCCCCTGCCATATGGCTAATATCATTAAGTTAAGAAATTGTATCTCGCTTAGCTCGATCAATTGATACAATCCCTCAGTCTCCGTTCGGAGACAGCTCCCTTTACCAAAGGGAGCCTCTTAACTTATGGTATTGTGTCACACGGCAGGGGATTTTTCTTTTATGGAAAATAAAATCTTTTTTCAAAAAAATTTGTTTTGTCCCGTTTTTTGTCACACTCTTGTCATACTGCCTTTGTTATACTGTAACCACAGTCAAAGAGAAAAGCCGAGGCACGAAGCCCTCGGATAACGACGGACGAGGACTGAGCTGTGAAGTCGCGTTGAGCGACGGAACAGATCAGACGAGTAGGAGTTATACGAGGATCAGCGTAGTGCAACGAGGCTGGACAGGGAACACAATTAAAACCCGAAACAAAATCTAAACTAACGACTGAATCAAGGAGGTACACAAAATGACTAACAACAGAATGAACAACAACAACTATAACAGAAACGCTGATTACAATAACGATAACAGAACCACCATCTTCTACGATGACAGCTCCAAGCGCAGAATGAGCGCCGAGCGCACAAGACGCAATATTGAAAGACCCAC
>ONUI01000199.1 GCA_900320995.1 uncultured Eubacteriales bacterium | reverse complement strand
GTCCGACTACGCCGATCTGCTCAACTTTTTGTCGAGCGGCGCCGATCTGAACGACCTGATCACCTCGTCGAGCGCGATCCCGAAGTGCAGTGTCGCGGACAGCCACTCTCCCGCCGCCTATCTGGCTTCTCTGGACGCGGTCATCGGATAACCGCTTTTCAGCAATAGTTTGCCGTGCTCCCGAATCCGCGCGAAAACCGCCTCGCTCACCGGGTACAGCTCGCCGTATTCACTCAGCCGCGCCATACTGCTCTCGTCCAACGATACGCCGGGCAGGAGAATGTATCTGCCGTCATAATCATAAACGGCATAGCCGCCCTGAGCGCACGACCGCCGAAAATCCAGCATCGCGTCAGCGTCGAAGAACACGCAAAGCTCCCGCGCCTGTTTGCGCTTGATGCGGAATTTTCTGCGGCGCTTGACGGTATGTACCGAGATGATTAGCAGACAGCCGCCTTTTGAGGGCAGCGCCTCGATCAGATAGCTCTTGCCGCGGTGATCCAGTCCGCAGATCTCCCCCACGCGGCAGAGCAGGTCTTTCAGCCCTAACCGTACCCTGTCGGCATTATCATCCAAACAGAGGGCATACCGCCGCATATCCCCCTCGCGCAATGATACCAATATCGTCTTTTCTCCGATCATCTCAACCGTCATACACACACCTCATATCTGTTACCATCATAGAATAAAACCCGTCCCCCGGGCAAGTGAAAGTTGTTGGATGGAAAGGATTGGCATTGTTATATTATGCGGTTAACGGTTAATGGTGAATGGTGAACGGTGAAGGGAGGGCGTTGCCCTCACCCGATTTTATGAGGTGTCAAAGCATTTACTGTAGAGTACGGCGCTTGCAACGTACCGCAAAATAACGGGCGTGTATGCAATTGGGGACAAAAGGCAGGAGAATAGAGCTTTTGAGAACAGTCATCCTATCAATCCAAAACGCGGACACTTGTGTCTGCGTTTCCCGACACCGTTAACCGTTCTCCGTTAACCGTTAACCATTCATCAAAAAATCATTGACACTCCCCGTCACATATTGTAATATTTTGGTAGGGATATTTGTCGGGGCTGACCCGACCGACAATACATATTTAGGAGTGAATGACATGAGTACAAGCTGGCTGAAAAATTCCGTTTTCTATGAGATCTACCCCCAGAGCTTTTGCGACAGCAACTCGGACGGTATCGGCGATCTGCGCGGTATCGTGACCAAGCTCGATTACATCAAGAATCTCGGCTGTAACGCGATCTGGATCAACCCCATCTATGATTCGCCGTTCATGGACGCGGGCTACGATGTGCGCGATTACAAGATGATCGCTCCGCGCTACGGCACGATGGAGGACTTTGAGCATCTGTTGGAGCAGGCTCACAGGCGTGATATCAGGATCCTGCTCGACCTTGTACCCGGTCACACCAGCGACACGCACGAGTGGTTCCAAAGCGCCAAGACGGGCTTTCCGACCCCTCACGACGACCGCTATATCTTCACCAAATGCGTCTGGGACGCGCCGTCCGAATACCGCATGATGTGCGGGATCTGCGAGCGCGACGGCAACTATCTGGTCAACTACTTCTCCTCTCAGCCGGCGCTCAACTACGGCTTCTATGAGATCACCCACCCCGAGTGGCAGTTCTCATCCGACTCCAAAGAAGCATGGGAGACCGTGGACGCGCTCAAGGATATCATGCGCTTCTGGCTTAACAAGGGCATCGACGGCTTTCGCGTTGACATGGCGGATTCGCTGGTCAAGAACGACGACGACAAGATCGCGACCGCCAAGATCTGGCGCGATATCCGCGGGATGATGGACAGCGATTACCCCGACGCGGTGCTGGTGAGCGAATGGAGCAACCCCCTGCGCGCGATCGTCAACGCGGGCTTCCACGCGGACTTTTACCTCGACCATCCGGGCAACGGCTTCAACGAGCTCTTCCGCAAAAGAGCCACCCCCGACGGCGATAATCTGAGCTTCTTTGCCGACGGCGCTCACGGTGACATCACCGCCTTTTTAGCCGACTATGTGCCCGCCTATATGTGCTCAAAGAACCACGGCTATATCAGCTTCATCACCAACAACCACGATATGCCCCGCGCGCCGTTCTACATGAGCGAGTGGATGATACAGCTCAGCCACGCCTTCATCATGACGATGCCCGGCGTGCCCTTCGTCTACTACGGCGACGAGATCGGTATGCGCTACCGCACCGACCTGATCTCTAAGGAAGGCGGCTTCTCGCGCACCGGCTCACGTACCCCGATGCAGTGGAGCCATGAGAAGAACCTCGGCTTCTCCGACGCGGACGAGGATATGCTCTATCTGCCGCTCGACTACAGCGAGGGCTACCCCACCGTCGAGGATCAAGTCGGCGTGGGCGGCAGTATCTATGAGAACCTCAAATCCCTGATCGCGCTGCGCAAAGCCAATCCCGAGCTGATGAACGAGAGCGATTTTGAGATCGTGTACGCTAAGGAGAAGGAATATCCCTTTGTCTACAAAAGAGGCAGCTTCACGGCGTTCATCAACCCGAGTGACGAGGACAAGACCGTCGAATTCAACGCCGAAGGCATGAAGGAGTATTACTTCCTCGGCGGTTATGAGATCGGCAAGGATTCCGTCATCATCCGCAGCCGCAGCTTTTTGCTGTTGCGAAAGGAAGGATAACAAATATATGAAAAAAGCAGGGACGGTCAACGCCGTCCCTGTGTCTATACGGAGGATTATTTATGAAACATACGGGAACCGTTCCGCTCGAAACCGAGCGGCTGATCCTGCGGCGGTTCACACTCAACGACGCGCAGCAGGCGTTCGACAACTGGATGTCACGCGAGCAGGTCACGCGCTACATGACATGGCCGCCGTATCAAAACACGGATGACGTCAAAGCTTACATACAGTCTGTCATCGCTGCCTATGAGAATCCCGATACCTACTACTGGGCGATCGAGGAAAAGTCCGTCGGTCAGGTCATCGGCAGTATCAGTGTGATATGGCTCAATGAGGAGGTCGCGTCCGCCGAGGTCGGCTACTGTCTGAGCGACGATTTTTGGGGTAGGGGCTATATGCCCGAAGCGCTCCGCGCCGTGATCCGCTATCTGTTTGAAACAGTCGAACTCAACCGCATCCAAGCTACCCATGATGTCAACAACCCCAACTCCGGCAGGGTCATGGAAAAGTGCGGGATGCGGTACGAGGGCACCATGCGGCAGGCGAGCCGCAATAATCAGGGTGTGTGCGATACCGTCATGCGCGCGATCCTCAGAGATGAATACAA
>ONUI01000261.1 GCA_900320995.1 uncultured Eubacteriales bacterium | reverse complement strand
CTGCAAAACCCAATGCTGAGTTTACGAATGATTTGTTTAAAGCGATATTGACCCTTGAAACCGTAGAAGAATGTGAGGCATTCTTCAAGGATCTGTGCACGATCCCCGAGCTCAAGGCGTTATCCCAGCGCTTTGCCGTTGCGATGATGCTCGACAAGAATATGGTTTACAACAAGATCGTCGAGGCGACAGGTGCGTCCACCGCCACCATCAGCCGCGTCAAGCGTTCGCTCGATTATGAGAACGCCGGCGGATATACCCTCGTTTTTGAGCGATTAAAGGAAAAAGAATGAGCGGTTATCGGTATTTCTCTCAGTTCTATGACAATCTGACCTTTAATGTGGATTACAAAAAACGCGCTGATTATATTCAGAGCGTTTTATCTTTATATGACCACGACTGGGGCTTGACGCTCGATCTCGCCTGCGGTACCGGCTCCCTGACACTCGAACTCAAACGCAGGGGAGTGGATGTGTTCGGCATCGACGGATCCGCGGAGATGCTCAGCGTCGCGATGGATAAGGCGTACGACGAGGATTTGCAAATCCTTTTTCTCTGTCAGCAAATGGAACAGCTCGACCTGTACGGTACCATCGACACCTGTGTCTGTACGCTGGACAGCCTCAACCACATCACCGATCCGGAGCAGCTGCAAAAGGTGTTCGACCGTGTAGCGCTGTTCATGAACTCCGACGGCACCTTTGTGTTCGACGTCAACACCGTCTATAAGCATCAACAGATTTTGGTGAACAATACCTTTGTCTACGATACGGACAGTGTGTTTTGTGTCTGGCAAAATTCTTTGAAAGAAAATAACATCGTGAATATCGAGCTGGATCTCTTTGAGAGAGAAGGGGAGAGCTACTTCCGCAGCACGGAGCATTTCAGCGAACGCGCGTATGAGATCGATGAACTCACAAGGATGCTGACGAAAGCGGGCTTTGAGGAAATCAAGGTCTTTCACGATATGACAATGGAACCTCTGCGCGATGACAGCGACCGTGCGGTATTCATCGCGCGGATCAAGCATGCGATCAACAGAGAATGATCCTGTTGTGTAGGGCGGGGGCTTGCTCCCGCCGAACCTATAATACTGAACAGAAGGGAAAAAACCCATGGATAAAATCATCAGATGTATCACTTCCGACGGAGCCGTGATGGTCTCCGCGATCGACTCGACCGATATCGCCTATAAGGCGAGCGTCATCCATCATACAAGCCCTGTGGCGTCCGCCGCGTTGGGCAGGCTGTTATCTGCCGCGTCCATGATGGGCGCACAGCTGAAATCCTCCAAATCCACCCTGAACATCCGCTTTGAGGGTGACGGTGAGCTGGGCGCGTTCATGGCGGTCGCCGACAGCAACGGCAATGTCAAGGGCTTTGTCACCAATCCCGATTGTCCGACCGCTCATTATGAAAACGGCAAGCTGAATGTCGCACAGGCAGTCGGCGCGGGCATCATCAGCGTGATGAAGGATTTCGGTGAGGGAGAGCCGTACATCGGCAAGATCCCGATCGTATCGGGCGAAATCGCCGAGGATATCACCAACTACTACGCTACCTCCGAGCAGATCCCGACCGTATGCGCCCTCGGTGTGCTGATCGACAAGGACAGCTCTCAGGTGTTGTTATCCGGCGGTTTGCTGATCCAGCTTTTGCCGGGCGCCGACGATTCCACCATCGACAGGATCGAAGCGAATGTCGCCAAGCTTGATTCCGTCACTACCATGCTCGCCAAGGGGCTTTCCGCGCTCGATATGTGCAAACAGGCGCTCGACGGCTTTGAGGTCGAGGTGCTGGATGAATTCGAGGTCAAGTATGTCTGCGGCTGTTCCAAGGAGAAGATCCGCTCGCTGATCGCTTCGATGCCCAAGGAGGAGATCCGCGCGATGATCGACGAAAATCACGGCGCCGAGGCGAATTGCCGATTCTGTAACAAACTGTATACATTTACAGAAAACGAGCTGGAAGAATTGTTGAAGAAAAAATAAGAAAATTTAGAAAAACCTCTTGACTTTTCGATCAGAATATTGTATTATAT
>ONUI01000262.1 GCA_900320995.1 uncultured Eubacteriales bacterium | reverse complement strand
GAATTCTTCGCGCGGGATCCGCCGGTGAAGGAACCGCCCGCGTTGATGACCTGACCGTCGAGGGTCACGACCTGGAAGCGGTAGCCGTATTTCTTCGCGATCGCAGACGCCGCGGACAGATCCTCGGCGATGACGATCCGACCCAAAAGGTTGGACAGGATGTTCGCGTACTTCGGCTCAGTGGAGCAAAGCTGTGACGCGACGCCGATATAGCCGTAGCAGTCATCGAGCCCTTTTTCATCCAGTGAGCGGGGCTTGATGGTGGTGATGGGCAGGAAGGTCGCGCGGCCGCCGTCACGCTTTTTGAGCAGCTCGATGGCGCGCTTGGCGTCGGCGTCGTTGTTCACGACGATATGCTGCATCTTAGCGCCCAAGGCGACTTCCATCGCGACATTGTATTCCGACGGCACCTTGATCAGGGTGGTCACGGGACCGCAGATACCGCCTAAGCCGCCGCGCTTTGCCTCTTTCATGACGACCTTGACGCTGTTGTAGAAGCCTTCATAATTCGCCGACAGATCGGACAGGATCTTAGCTCTGCGGGATTTTTCCTCCGCGTCAAGACGCAGGGTCTCGGCAGCCTGTCGTAGCTCCTCACGCTTATCGGCGCGGGAACGAAGCTTCATCTCCAGACCCTCGATCGAATTGCCGAAGGCGGCGATCTTCTGCTCCGCTGTTTTGATCTGTTCTTCGTATTTTTCTTTTATCGAAATAAGCTCGTCACGCTGGACGCGCTTTGTTTCACTTGATTCACTGAGTACCTCGGCGCGCTCTTCGAGCTCTTCGATCGCGGTCGCGGTAGTGATATCCGTCACGCGGACGTCAGCCAGCCGCTGGGATAAGGACGCGATCATCGCGCTGAGCTTTTGCAGCTCGTCGTTCGAGCGAGAGGTATCGTTGTTGATGCTGTTCAACTCGTCGGAAATGGCGTTGTAGTCGCTCTGCTTTTCAAGGGTTTTCTCACGCAGGGCATCGATCTCAGCCATTTTGCTCTCGACGACCTTTTTGATGTCGACAGTGGAGCTTTCCGCCTTTTCGATCTCGCCGATGATACGCTCGATGTTCTCTTTGTTATGCAGGATATCGTTCTCGGCGACGGAGATCTCGGCGTTCTTGCCGGCGATCTGAGCCTCAAACAATGACGCGGCGTTGCGCTCCTGCTCGATCTGCGAGCTCATCATACCGTTCTTGATATAGATCTCCTCGGTCTGAGAGGCGATGGACTGCAAAGCGGCGTCCGCTTCTTCATACTGGTTCTTGGCGATCGCGATCTTGTCCTCATGATCACGCAGGATCGCGGCGCTTTTATCGAGAGTATCGAGCCAAAGGGCAATCTCCAAACCGCGCTTCTCACCGCTGTACTCGAGGAATTTCTGCGCCTTTTCGGACTGGACGCGCAAGGGCTCTACCCTGTCCTCGAGCTCGGTGACAATATCACGCAGTCGGAGCAGGTTCTCTTCGGTATGGTTGAGCTTACGCTCCGCTTCGGTCTTGCGGTAGCGATAGCGGGAGATACCGGCGGCTTCCTCAAAAATCTCACGTCTGTCCTCGGATTTTGAGGCAACGATGGAGTCGATCTTGCCCTGACCGATCATGCTGTAGCCGTCGCGTCCGAGACCCGTATCCATGAACAGCTCGTGGATATCCTTGAGTCGGACGGAGGCTTTGTTGATCAGATACTCGGACTCGCCCGAGCGATAATAGCGACGTGTGACCGCTACATCGTCGCCGCCGTACGGCAGACTGCGGTCGGAGTTGTCGATGGTCAGGGTGACCTCAGCATAGCCCTGGCGCTTGCGGCGGTCGGTACCGTTAAAAACAACGTCCTCCATCTTGGAGCAGCGCAGGGATTTTGCGCTCTGTTCACCCAGCACCCAGCGGATCGCGTCACTGATATTGGACTTGCCGGAGCCGTTGGGGCCGACGACAGAGGTGATGCCTTTGTCGAAGGTCAATTTTGTTTTATCGGGAAAGGTTTTGAATCCCTGTAATGTGAGAGATTTTAATAACATTCTGAACCTCTGTG
>ONUI01000201.1 GCA_900320995.1 uncultured Eubacteriales bacterium | reverse complement strand
TGTCCGACATTTCGATACCTACAGCGAGCTGCTCGACACCTTCTTTTCCGACCGCGACCGCATCGCGCGGATGAAGGCGAAATCCGCCGATATCGGCAAACTGCTGAGCAATACCATCGACCGCCTGTCGCGCAAGATCAATCTGCAAAGAGCGGATCTGAAGAAATGCGCCGACCGTGAACAACTGCGGATCAAGGGCGATCTGTTGCAGGCGAACCTGTACCGCGTCGAGCGCGGCGCAAGCGCCGTAACGGTAGAGAACTTCTATGCCGAGGACAACGCGCCGATGACGATCCGTCTCAATCCCACGATCTCTCCCGCGATGAACGCCCAGCGGTTCTATAAAGAGTATAACAAGGCAAAAACGCGAGAAACGATGCTCACCGAGCAGATCGAAAAGGCGACGGAGGAGCTCAGCTACATCGAGAGCGTGCAGGATGAGCTGTCCCGCTGTGAGACGGAATCGGAGCTGTCCGCGATCCGCGCGGAGCTGAGAGAACAGGGATATATCAAGGCGCAAAAGGGGAATATCAAGCGCAAGGATAAGCCCCTGCCGCCGATCGAGTACACAAGCTCCGATGGATTCCGTATATTGGTCGGCAGGAACAACAAGCAGAATGATCTTCTGACGCTGAAAACAGCGCAAAAGAATGATATGTGGCTGCACACCAAGGGCATCCACGGCACACATGTCATCATTTGCGCCGAGGGTAAAGAGATCAGCGATACCGCGATCATGGAGGCGGCACAGATCGCCGCCGCTCACAGCAAGGGTAAGGACAGTACGCAGGTGCCGGTCGATTACACCCGCGTCAAAAATGTGAGCAAGCCCAACGGCGCTCTGCCCGGCAAGGTGATCTATGTGCGTTACAACACGGTGTACGTCAAGCCGAACATACCATCCTGATGATAGGAGAAGAACATGGATCAAGATTGTTGTTTTACAGAGGGAAAGAATTGGTTCCGGTACAGAGTCGGCGCGATCATCATTGAGGACGGATGCGTCCTGTTGGCCGGAAACGAAAAGGAAGATTATCTCTATTCCGTCGGTGGCGGCGTCCGGCACGGCGAAACAGCCCGACAGGCTCTTTCGCGCGAGGTGTTCGAGGAAACGGGCGTTCGGTATGAGATCGACCGCCTTGCCGTTGTTCACGAGAATTTCTGGAACGGTGACGGCGCTTATGACAAAGGCTTATCCTGTCATGAGATCTCGCTCTACTTTTTGATGAAGCCGCGCGGCACACAGGAGCTGCACAGCGACAGCTATACGCACTTTGACGATAAAGAGCGTATGGTTTGGGTACCGATCGATGAAATGGAACACTATCGATTCTATCCCTCGTTTTTAAAGGATTATCTGAGTGCGGAGCACGACGCGGTCGAGCATATCGTGACGGATGAAAGAACAAAATAAAAAATTGTTTTTGGTGATTTTATATGCACAGAAGCGGGAAGTATTGTATACTTTGCCGATTTTGTGCATTTTTCTTTTTAATTTCTTTTTAGGAAAATAATTGACTTTTCGATTTAGTATTATTAACGTAGGGTAATTTGAAAACACCCTATATAACAGAATAGAGTATCGCCCCCGCGATACCCGCATTTCAGCTTAATTTCTCAGCAAAAAGCTGCAAAAAATGGAGTTCAAAATGAGTATAGTGTTTACTTTATTCAAAGTGCTCGGAGGACTGGGACTTTTCTTCCTCGGTATGAAGTACATGGGAGAAGGTCTCGAGCTTGCCGCAGGTAACAAGCTGCGTACCCTGCTCGAAAAGATCACCTCCAACCGATTCCTCGGTATGTTGGTCGGTCTGGCTGTCACCGCCGTGATCCAAAGCTCGTCGGCGACTGACGCGATGGTGGTCGGCTTTACCAACGCGGGTCTGATGGAGCTGTCACAGACGGTCGGAATCCTCTTCGGCGCGAAGATCGGTACCTGTGTGACCTCGGTGCTGCTGTCATTTGACATCAAGAGCATCGTCCCGCTGTTCATCTTCCTCGGCGTTATCGTGATGATGTTCGCCAAGAAGAACAAGTATAAGTATTACGGACAGATCCTCGCCGGCTTCGGTATCCTCTTCTTCGGTATGGATATGATGTCCGGCGCGCTCAAGACGCTGAATGAAAACGGCTTGATCGACAATATCCTGTCGAGCGTCAATAATCCGTTCGTCGGAATCCTGCTCGGCACGGCGGTCACCGCTGTGATCCAGAGCTCGTCCGCTTCCGTCGGTATCCTGATGGCGTTGGCTTCCGCAGGCGCGATCAATATCGATCAGGCGATCTTCATCGTATTCGGCATGAACCTCGGCGCGACCGTTCCGGCGTTCCTTTCCGCCGCAGGCGCAAAGCGCAACGCAAAGCAGGTCGCGGTCCTGAATATGCTGATCACGCTGACCGGTGTGATCATCCTGACGCCGCTGACGATGCTGCTCCCCGTAGCGGATACCATCCAAAAGCTGCTGCCCGCCAGTGCCGCGGCGCAGATCTCAGCCGCTCATATCTTCTTTAACGTGGCGATGACGATCATCCTGCTGCCGTTCGCGTCCTTGCTGGTCAAGCTGACTCAGAAGATCCTGCCCTACGAGGAGGATCCGGAAAAGGACAAGATGGCGGTCGAATATATCGACAACCGTATTCTGACCACCCCTCCCATGGCGGTGCTGCAGTGTGAAAAAGAAGTCGCGCGCATGAGCCGTCTGGTGCAGAAAAACTATAACCGCGCGATGATCGCGTTCTTCGATCGGGACAAGGAATCGATCGACAAGGTGATCGACCGGGAGAAGGTCATCGACTATCTCTCCAAGGAGATCACCGACTATATCGTCAAGATCAACGCCCTTGATCTGGATGATCACGACAGACAGATCGTCGCGGCGATGTACAGCGCGATCCAGGATCTGGAGCGTATCGGCGACCATGCCGAGAACATCGTTGAATATGTGCGTTCTATTATTGAAAACAACCTCACCTTCTCCGATACGGCGATGGGTGAGATGCGCGATATCAGCGACAAGTGCCGCAGCCTGATGGAGCTGAGCTTTGCGATGTTCAACGCGCAGGGCGGTTCACCCGAGTTGATCGAGCGTATCATCCAGGCGGAGGACAGCGTAGATGACTGCAAGGATGATTACAAGCAGAACCACATCCAGCGCATGAACAAGGGTGAGTGCAACGCCGAGGCGGGCACGACCTTCCTGAATATGCTGATCGATAT
>ONUI01000203.1:3187-3644 GCA_900320995.1 uncultured Eubacteriales bacterium | reverse complement strand
CCATCTCTGCTGACCGACATAGAGCAGGATCTTCTTATCGGTCGGCACCATAAAGGTCTCAGCCGCCTTTTTGCGCAGTGCGTCGGGATCCTCCGGCATGGTATAGGTCGTACCGTTTTTCATGATCGTGATATCGCCGTGATAGCCGTATGACCGCAAAACGTCCGCCGCGCCGTCCGACACCGTCCACACGCTGTCGACGGTATTGTAGAAGCGCACGATCTTAGCCGTAACGATTTTCGCGAGCGTCTTGGAGCCGGTGATGTTGATCACATCGTCATAGTACTTGGAGTGGAACGTCGCGACACAGGGGATCCCCAGCTTTTTCGCGTAAGCAGAAGCAAAGGTGCCCTCCGTGAAGGGACTGTGAGCGTGAAAGATATCCAGATATCTGTTTTGCAGCAGCGTCTTGATCTTACTGTCGAGCTTCGGCGTAGGAAGGGCGTATTCCGTGATC
>ONUI01000203.1:0-3166 GCA_900320995.1 uncultured Eubacteriales bacterium | reverse complement strand
AAGGGACTGTGAGCGTGAAAGATATCCAGATATCTGTTTTGCAGCAGCGTCTTGATCTTACTGTCGAGCTTCGGCGTAGGAAGGGCGTATTCCGTGATCGGCATTCTTAATGAGCCGGTACGAAACACCTCATACCCCAGACTGCTGTCATCGAAAGATTGATAGTAACGCGGACACACCACGCAGCTGTAGCTTTTTCGATTCATCAGCTCAGCATAGTTATGTACCGCCAAAATGACGCCGTCGACAAGCGGATAATACGAGTCGACAAACTGTGCCGAGCGAATCTTTTCGGGATTGATCATGGTTTCTCCTATCGATAATGATCGGTCAAGATCGCAACTATCCATATCACAAGCGTCATTGTGAGGAGGGCGTCCCAGCCCGACGCGGCAATCTCAACCTTAATTAAAATAATCAGCGTATAACATGATTCCTCAAATCAGTCGTGTTATACACACACACAGACGGAATAATACTAATATTCCGTCCGTGTCGTTCGTTGTTTATGATTCAGCTTCTTTATTCAGACGCGCGGCTTTTCTCTTGTCACGGATCTTCGTGACCGCGTTGACGCCGTAAACCAGAACGCCGATAATGATGAAGGAATAGTAGCACAGCAAGCGCCAGAGCAGCATCGCCCAGAAGGTACCGGACTTGCCGAGTGAGCTGAACACGATGTAGAACAGACCCTCTGCCGCGCCGGAGTTACCGGGCGTCAGGATCAGCGAGATCGCCGCCTGGATAAAGATACACAGGATCAGCGCCCTGAAGAATCCGATATCGCCGCCGAAGGTGCGTACCGCAAAGAACGGCATACTGCACATCGCAAGCTGTAAGATCACAGACAAAAGCAACAGCTTGAACAGCATACCCTTGTTCTTGGTGATCGTCTTTAGGTTCTCACTGTAATTGTTAAGATAACGAACCGCCTTCATGATGGTGTGGTTCGGCTTCTTGACGATATGGAGCTTTGCGCCGATCCGCACAAAAAACGCGACGATACGCATTGCAATCTTCGGCGCGATTCCCGTGATAATGATCATCACAGGTACGATCATATAGCCGATCGCGCCGCAGTAGGCGGTGATTTTGATACCGGGCGCCAACACGCCGTTCACAACGCCGTTGCCGAAAATGAAAGCAAAAACGCAGAGGATAACAAAACCGAACTGCATCGTAAAGAATCCGCTCAGCGGCATAGCGGACGCAGCGCCGTTACTGTAGCCGTTGGAATGGAGATAATAGATCTGGAACGGCTGACCTCCCGCGCCCGAGGGCGTGATACAGTCATAGTATTTTCCCAGCGCCGCCGTACAGAATGCGTGCCGAAAGCTCACCTTCTCACCGAGGTGGCGCATCATAATCATGTACTTCGCGGTTTCACAACCGAGGAAAATGAGCAGACAAAGGATGCCTCCGAGCAGATACAAAATATTCGTAAAATCGAACTTGATCGGCTCAGGCGCCTTCTTCGAGAACTCGCTCGCCGCGGTAAAATAAATGACCGCCGCGTTAAGCAGGACAAACAGTACAATTCCGACACGCTTGACCCACTTGTTTTTCTTCTTGGGTTCCTCAAGCTCTTTGGGAGTTTCATCGGAGTCTTGCTCCATGACTTCCTGATACAGCTTTTCGTTTTCCGCTTTTTTTTCAGCACGCCGTTGCTCACGCTGCTGCTTTTTTTCGGTTTTGGATTGCTCTTTGTCAATCTTCTCAGTCGCCAACTGTATCATCCCTCCCTTCACAGAGATAACAGTATTATACTACAAAACATAAGCATTTGCAAGAAATAATTGTCGTATCGGATTTCAACATAGAAAACGGCTGTCATTCTCGGATGAGCAATGTCCGTAGCGTTACGAAAGTATTGCTTTGCTCTGCCTGTAACAGACATTGATCGGAAATGTTCCGGGAGGAGCAAGCCCCTCCCCTACGATAAACGTTCCGGTTGATTTGTAGGGGAGCGGCTTTGAGGAGTTGTCCAAATCTTTGATTTGGTTTACAACTCCCATGCAACAGCGCTCCAAGAACAGGCACAGCCTGTGATTGGCTAAGCGCCACTGTGCTGCTCCCGTTACGTCAGTTTCAACGCGATAAAAGTGCGAAGCATATCCCTTCTTCCGTAACGCTATGCTATGGTCATCAACCATCCGCATGACTGAAACGTTTTTCCCTTTCTTTCGCTTTCGATAACGGAATCGCCCGTCATTCCCGGACGACCGGTGGTCGTCCCTAAAGTGAAATCGATCTTCTTCGCATAAAACAACGATATATAGGAAACGTTACGGGAGGAGCAAGCCCCTCCCCTACAATAGGTTTCATCTGCTCTGCCTGTGGATGGCATATCTAGGAAACGTAACGGGAGAACGTTGGTCATAATATAACGATCGTTATGGAGATGTGTGTTCTGTAGGGGAGGGTCTTGACCCTCCCGACTCCTATCCGTTTCATATTACCCAAAAGCGAAGCATATCCCTGCTTCCGTAGGGACGAGCATTGCTCGTCCGCATGACAGAAACGTTTTTCCTCTATCTTACGCTTTCGATAACGGAATCGCCCGTCATTCTCGGTACGTCGGACACGCGTGTTCAATGCTCGACCCTACGGAGAAATTGATTCGCTCCGCGTTAGAGTGTGTTGTAGGGTACGGCGCTTGTCGACGTACCGCGTGGCAGAACACTATTCCCCTATCTTACGCTTTCGATGACGGAATCGCCCGTCATTCCCGGACGACCGGTGGTCGTCCCTACAGTGAAATCAATCTACTTCGCATAATATATAACAATGATACAAAGGAAACGTTCCGGCGGGAGCATTCCTCGGCGGAGACGCCTCCCCCACTGTCACTTCGTGACGTCTCCCCAACGGGGAGCACCCCTCCCCTACAATGGGTTTCATCTTCTTCGCGAATAGGTATCATATCATAGAATTGTATTGGCACATCGGACAAGTGTGTCCAAATCCCGAAAAACAACAAAAGACCCCGCATAAAGCGGGGTCGATGTTATTGATTTATTCCTTAATCACAAGGGAGATCAGGTGCGCTCTTTCTTGCGAGCAAAGAAGATAACGCCTGCAGCTGCAACCATTACGCCGAGCATAATGAACAGAACAGTCTCGGTCTGACCGGTCTGGGTGTTGGAAGCAGAACCGCTCTTAGAGC
>ONUI01000204.1 GCA_900320995.1 uncultured Eubacteriales bacterium | reverse complement strand
CTGATCGCGCCGATCTTCTACGCGCTTGCCGCGCTGCTCTACGGCATGTGGAGAGCCTCGTGGTACACGGTGCTGATCTATATCGTCGCCTACTTTTTGTGCGGCTATCTGGGACAGCTGCTCGCCGATGTGCTCCCCTTCAACAAAAAGGACGACTCGCCGCGCCGCCGCTCTCTGCGCCCCCGCCGCGTCAATGTCGAAGAAAAAGAAACCCCGGCAGAGGATTTTCAGGCGGAGGATCCTACCGAGGATGTGCAGCTCGACGCCTCCACCACGGAGGACGATATCGAAACGATCCTGAACAATATCCATAACCGCAAATGATAAGGCTCCCGCAAGGGAGCTTTTTTTGACTTCTTTACAAAAACTTTGCCCGAAATATTGACACCTTTCTCTGTTATCATATATAATGAAACTATAATGATGATCTAATGAGATTGCCACAGGGCAAAACACGTGTTTGCCCCTCGCAACGACTATTTGAATCAATACGGAGCGTCTTATGTTTCATAAACTGCGTGAAATGGACGAGCGCGTGCTGAAGCGGATGTCTGAGATCCACCGTCCCGTGCTGGACAAGATCATGGTGATGTTCACCTATGCCGGCACCGGCGGATTCATCTGGTGGGTCGCGTTTGTGATCCCCTTTCTGATCTCCCGCCGATACCGCGAGACCAGCGCGATCATGACCGCGGCTCTGAGCGTCAACTATCTGATCGGTGAGATCCTCATCAAAAAGACCGTCGGCCGCAACCGTCCTTCCACTTGGATATCGGATGAAGACATGAAAATCAATAAGCCCAAGGATCATTCCTTTCCGTCGGGTCACAGCGCCTCTTCCTTTTGTGCCTTTACGGTCACGGCTTGGTGCTGTCCCCCGTGGATCTGGATCCCCGCGCTGATTTTGGCGGGCGCGATCGCGTTCTCGCGCATGTATCTGCGGGTACACTACCTGACCGACGTGTTGGGCGGCATTGTGCTGGGCGTCATCAACGGCACATGGGTCACGCTGATCTTTAGGACGTTTATCTTCAAATGAATATCATGAACACCTCGTGACGATCACGGGGTGTTTTTCTTTGCGCTTTTCATTCATCACCCGACACTTCATATCCGACCGATTTCTACTGATAACCGGCACAAACCGAATGTTACAATTTTGAAATAATTCCGTATTATTCCGATGGATAATTGACAAGCATGATATTACAAACTGTATAATTATTTCTCCTTTTTTCACAAAAAGAAGATAGGATAATTCTGTTAAAAAAATTATGGAAAACTATGAAAAGTCAAAAAATCGATGGATATATCAGTCGATTTGAGCGATTTGACCCCTGAGTTATTCCACTTATCCACAGAGTTATCAACATTTTTATTGAATAATACGAATAATACAAATCGTATAATTTCTTAAAAATAATTATTTTTTGAAAATATAACCCTTTGTAACCTTCGCCCCGGAGCGGAATAGTGTACAAGGCGCCTCTCATATCATATTACCGACTGTTTATCGCCCTTTCGCCGAAAACAGGATACTGCTGTCACAGCGGTCGGGATCTTCATGTGTTACGATTCCGATACAATGATAATCGGATAATTGAGGGGTTCATATGGATAAGAAGAATATCGCGCTGTCGGAGGCGGCGGGCTGTGTATTGATCTACAGCGTCGCCGTGCTGCTGCACTTTGCCTATCCGCTCAGCGGCGGCGCGGCGCTGAGCATCGTATTCGGCGCGGTCAATGAGAGCGTATGGGAGCACACCAAGATCTTTGCCGCGCCCTACATCGGCTGGGCGCTGATACAGCTGTGCTGGCTGAGGGTACACTTTCGGCAGTATGTCGTCGCCAAGGTGATCGGGCTCTACCTGCTGGCGGGCATGATCATCGGCTCCTCCTATCTCATGTCGCTGTTTTCGGATCACGCCGTCCTATGGGCGGACATCGCCGCGTCACTGATCGCGGTGCTCACGGCACAGGGGCTGACCTATCGACTGGAGACCGCAGAGAATCGGCTCAGAGATTATTTCTATCCGGCGCTGATGCTGTTGACGCTGTACTACCTGATGTTCTTCTCCTTCACAATTTTTCCGCCGAAAACAGAGCTGTTCCGCGATCCCGTCGGCGGCGGATTCGGGATCGTGGAGAAAATTGCCGAAAAAGAGGGGTAATTATTTCAGAAATACTGCCTCATTTTTCGCTTTTATTCTTGCGAAGAAGCAAAGCCGCATACTATATATGGTATACTGTATTGGTATAAGTTTGATTATAATGTGTAGGTATGCCTATGAACAACGAAAAGAATCAGCCGTATCAGAATGACGAGCTGCTGATCGGACGCAACCCGGTCGCCGAAGCGCTCAGCGCGGGACGCTCGATCATCAAGGTGATGGTCGCCAAGGGCAATCCATCCGGCGCCGCGGTGGAGATCACCGCCAAAGCAAAAAAAGCCGGTATCCCCGTACAGGAGGTCGAGCGCAAAAAGCTGGACTTCATGACGGGCGGCGCGGCGCATCAGGGGATCGCGGCACTCTGCGCGATGAAGGAGTATTCCTCCGTGGAGGATATCCTTAAGCTCGCCGAAGAGCGCGGTGAACAGCCCTTTATCATCATTCTTGATGAGATCGAGGATCCGCACAACCTCGGCGCGATCATCCGCTCGGCGGAGTGTGTCGGAGCGCACGGCGTCATCATCAAGAAACGCCGCAACGCGGGATTGACCTATACCGCCTACAAAGCCTCCGCGGGTGCGCTCGAATACCTGCCGGTCGCCAGAGTGACCAACATCGCGGACACCATCGATGAACTGAAGCGCCGCAACATCTGGATCTACGGCGCGGACATGAACGGCGAAGACTACCGCAAAACCGATTTCAGCGGCGGCGCGGCACTGGTCATCGGCAATGAGGGCAAGGGGATCTCCCGACTCGTGCGCGAAAAATGCGACGTGATCGTATCCCTGCCGATGAAGGGCAGAATCAACTCCCTCAACGCCTCGGTAGCCGCAGGCATCCTGATGTATAAGGTTGCGGAAAGCAGATAGCCATCGGCTCTCTTTGGTAAAGGTACCCCCGTTGGGGGAATGTCCGAAGGACAAGGGGAGATTCCCCTGTTAGGGGAAATGTCCGCAACGCGGACAAAAGGGTCGGCTGTCTTCGCAG
>ONUI01000205.1 GCA_900320995.1 uncultured Eubacteriales bacterium | reverse complement strand
GCAGGGCGTATCCGTCAGCCATATCGAGGGTCATCGCTCCGATACATGGATCCTGCTGGATTATGTGGATGTTATCGTGCACGTGTTCAACGAAGAAAGTCGTCAGTATTATGACCTCGACCGTCTCTGGGAGGACGGCGAAGTCATCGATATCTCCGATATCATCACGGAGTGATCCTGCCTTCCCCTTGAGGGGAAGGGGGACCGCTTGCGGTGGATGAGGTGGAAACTTTTCCGCTTCATATCGTATATTGATTTGGTGGAAACGCTTCCACCTCATCCGACCTTTTCGGCTCTTTAGGATCCGAAAAGCCCACCTTCCCCTCAAGGGGAAGGCTTTACTACGCTGTATCTAACCGTTTGGAGGAATCTATATGAAATACAACCACAAGACAGTCGAGCCTAAGTGGCAGAAAATCTGGGAGGACAAGGGCGTTTTCCATTCCGAGACCAATTCGGATAAGCCCAAGTTCTATTCTTTGATCGAGTTCCCTTATCCCTCGGGTCAGGGACTTCACGTCGGACATCCCCGTCCCTACACCGCGCTGGATACCGTATCCCGCAAGCGCCGTCTGCAGGGCTACAACGTCCTGTATCCCATCGGCTGGGACGCGTTCGGACTGCCCACCGAGAACTACGCGATCAAGAACCATATCCATCCCGAGATCGTTACCAAGAACAATATCGCGCGCTTCAAAAAGCAGATCCAGTCCTTAGGTATCTCCTTTGACTGGAGCCGTGAGATCAATACCACCGATCCCGACTACTACAAGTGGACGCAGTGGATCTTCCTCCAGCTCTTCAAGCATGATCTTGCCTACAAAAAGGAGATGGCGGTCAACTGGTGCACCTCCTGCAAGTGCGTTCTGGCGAACGAAGAGGTCGTCAATGGCGTATGCGAGCGCTGCGGCAGTGAAGTCGTCCGCCGCGTCAAGAGCCAGTGGATGCTGCGTATCACCAAGTACGCCGACCGCCTGATCGACGATCTCGATCTGGTCGATTATCCCGAGCGCGTCAAGCTCCAGCAGAAGAACTGGATCGGCAGAAGCTACGGCGCGGAGGTCGAGTTCGACACCACCGCGGGCGACAAGCTCGTTGTCTATACCACCCGTCCCGATACGCTCTACGGCGCTACCTACATGGTCGTATCCCCTGAGCATCCCTATATCGAGAAGTGGGCGGATCAGCTCAAAAACCTTGACGAGATCAAGGCGTATCAGCGTGAGTCCGCCAAGAAGAGCGACTTTGAGCGCACCGAGATGAACAAGGACAAGACCGGCGTCAAGCTCGAGGGCGTGACCGCGATCAACCCTGTCAACGGCAGAGAGATCCCGATCTTCATCTCCGACTATGTTCTGATCTCCTACGGTACCGGCGCGATCATGGCGGTACCGGCTCACGATACCCGTGACTGGGAGTTCGCGAAGAAATTCAACCTGCCCATCATCGAGGTCGTCAAGGGCGGCGAGGACGTCCAGAAAGAGGCGTTCACCGACTGCGCGACCGGCATCATGGTCAATTCCGATATCCTCAACGGCCTTTCTGTCGAGGACGCAAAGAAGAAGATCGTCGAAGTCCTCACCGAGAAGGGCATCGGTCATCAAAAGGTCAACTTCAAGCTGCGCGACTGGGTATTCTCCCGTCAGCGCTACTGGGGCGAGCCGATCCCGATCGTCAAGTGCGAAAAGTGCGGCTATGTTCCGATCCCCGAATCTGAGCTGCCGCTCAGGCTCCCGATGGTCGAGAGCTATGAGCCGACCGATACCGGTGAGTCACCCCTTGCCAATATGACCGACTGGGTCGAGACCACCTGTCCGTGCTGCGGCGGCAAGGCGTACCGCGAGACCGACACCATGCCCCAGTGGGCGGGTTCGTCATGGTACTATCTCCGCTATATGGATCCCCATAACAACGAGGCGCTCGCTTCCAAAGAAGCGCTCGATTACTGGCATCAGGTCGACTGGTACAACGGCGGTATGGAGCACACCACTCTGCACCTGCTCTACTCCCGTTTCTGGCACAAGTTCCTTTATGATATCGGCGTAGTCCCCACCAAGGAGCCCTATGCCAAGCGTACCTCTCACGGCATGATCCTCGGCGCAAACGGCGAGAAAATGAGTAAATCCCGCGGCAACGTCGTCAACCCCGACGATATCGTCAACGAGTACGGCGCCGACACCCTCAGAATGTATGAGATGTTCATCGGCGACTTTGAGAAGGCGGCTCCGTGGAGCACCAACTCCGTGCGCGGCTGCCGCAAGTTCATCGAACGTTTCTGGAATTTACAGGATATGCTGATCGACGGCGACACGATCCGTCCCGAGGTCGAGAAAGACTTCCATAAGACCATCAAGAAGGTCGGGGGCGACATCGAAAATATCAAGTTCAATACCGCGATCGCCGCGCTGATGGCGCTGATCAACACCATCTACGCCAACGGCAAGATCAACAAGAAGGAGCTGTCCGTCTTCGCGATCCTGCTCAATCCGTTCGCTCCTCACGTGACCGAAGAGGTCTGGGAGGCGTGCGGTCTGGGCGACGGCATCCTCGCCGAGGCGCAGTGGCCCGAGTATGACGAAAATAAGTGCGTGGATGATACCATCGAGATCGTCGCGCAGGTCAACGGCAAGATCAAGGCGAAGCTCAACATCGCCGCCGACGCCGCGCAGGAGGATGTGCTGGCACAGGCAAAGGCGGAGCAAAAGGTCGCCGACGCGATCAACGGCATGACCATTGTCAAAGAGATCTACATCAAGGGCAGACTGGTCAACATCGTTGTCAAACCGCAGAAATAATCTGAAAGTCGCAGCATCTCAACCGATCAAGAATTGCTTTATTTCTGATAACGAATTATAACCGGCGCGGGCGGTATTTGCCCGCGCCGGTTTTCAAATGTCTATTCTCCGATATGTAAAAATTTTACGCTGAATATTGGCAAAATTCTACAAATTGGGGCTTTACCCTTGACACTTCGGGTTCATTATTGTATAATCAATGAAGCATTATGCGAATAACCCCTGCCTTTTGGCGGATGGGAGGGAAATACATGTCAGAAGTAAGACTCAAGGAAAACGAATCCTTAGAGAGCGCTCTGCGCCGCTTCAAAAAGCAGTGCGCGCGCGCCGGCGTCATCGCCGAGGTTCGTAAGAGAGAGGCTTAC
>ONUI01000207.1 GCA_900320995.1 uncultured Eubacteriales bacterium | reverse complement strand
GCATAAGGAAAGCCGTCAGACCTTGGCGGTATAACGGCTGAAAATTCCTTATTGTGTTCAGACGTAATTACTTCTCGCTGAGGCACTTCTCGCACTGCTGGTTAGCAACGCCGCAGGAAGTCTTGCAAGCAGACTGGCAGGAGGTTTGGCATTCGCCGCAGCCGCCGGTCTTAACGCTCTTCTGAAGATCACGAGTCTCTATGGTCTGGATTCTTTTCATAATTGTCAACTCCTTGATTTATCTTGATTTATATGGATATTCTAACACGCGGTGCGTGCTTTGTCAACCGATTATTGAAATTAGCGGAAACGCCGAATTGTCGGTGATGATCTCATTTCCCGCCGTCCTCAAAGCCCTGAGCCGCAGGAGCACCTCGCGGTCGATCACCTCACCGGGCGCGATGATCGGAATGCCCGGAGGATAGGCGCGGACATACTCGCGTGAGATCTTTCCCTCAGCCTGATTGATGTCGCGCATCTCGCCGTCCGCGTTGAGGGCTTCGCTGATGGTACAGCGCTTTTGGGGCAGGGGAGAGGCGGCGATGGCTTTCGGATGATCTGCCGCTTTGCATTTGCTGTCAATGTCGACAAGCGCGTTGATCAGGCGGTCAAAGCCCTCATCGGTATCGCACACGGACGTCATCGCGAGCGCATAGTCGCCGAGCGCCATCTCGAGCTCAAGGTGATAGTCCGACCGAAGCGTATCCATGAGCTCCTTGCCGCTCATATATCCGTTACCGAAAATACACAGCTTGCCGATGTCAAAGTCAAACACATTCCCGGCGTTGAACAGCTCATCATGCGCGACGGACAAATGCCGCAGGGGTGCCGCGGCTTGATGAAATTTTTGAAGTCGTTTTGTATAATCGTCAAAAGCACCGCAGCTGTCCTTCAAAAACGTCAGACAGCGATCAACGGACGCGAGCAGTACATAGGATGGACTGCTCGTTTCAAAAACAGAAAGCTGCCGCTGCATTTCCTTTGCCAAGCCATCGTCATTTGTCAGCAGCAGCGCCGTTTGCGTCATAGCCGGCAGCGTCTTGTGCAGACTGGTCACAGCCGCGTCGGCGCCGCATTGGACAGCACTTTTCGGGAATCTGTTCGAAAAAGGGAAATGCGCTCCATGTGCTTCATCGACCAATAATCTCGCGCCGTATTGATGACAGATCGCGGCGATGCTTTTGACATCCGAAACCACACCCTCATAGGTGGGGGAGGTGATGATGACCAGCGAGGTATCGGGATGCGCCTTTAACATCTGTTCGACTGCCGCAGGAGAAACAGAAGCGAAGATCCCGAGTCCTTCGACGGTGTCGGGCTGGATGTACTCCGTATCCAATCGGCATAGCTCTGCGGCGTGATAAACCGCCATGTGGCTGTTGCGGGCGATCAGCACGCGGTCGCCGTCCTTTGTCATCGCGCGCATCGCGGCGAGGATCCCGACGGTCGAGCCGTTTACCAGCGCGAACGCATAGCGTGAACGGAACAGCTCAGCCGCATCCTTTTGCAGCTGAGCAAGACATCCGCGAGGCTCGTGCAGGTTGTCAAAGCCGTCGATCTCTGTGATGTCGAGCGCATAGGGCAGACCGCTTTCCGCGATCCGTTTATGCCCCGGCATATGGAACGGATATGTGCCGCTGTTCGCGTAATCCTTCAGCTTTTCATACAGCATGATCAGCGCTCCGCGTTGGACAGCATCAGCTTGATGCGGTTTTCCTGATTGATCGCGGTCGCGCCGGGGTCGTAGTCGATGGCGACGATATTGACCCCCGGATTACGCTCCTTGATCGGCTTCATCATGCCCTTGCCAGCGATATGGTTCGGCAGACATCCGAACGGCTGGGTGCAGATGATGTTGTTCACACCCTCGCTGATCAGTTCGAGCATTTCCGCCGTCAAAAGCCATCCTTCGCCCATCTTCGCGCCCTGATTGATATAGCCCTTGACGCGCTTTTGCGTTTCGTCAAAGTCCGCCATCGGCATGAAGTTCGGGTAGTAGTCCTGCATCATTTTGCGGATGTAGCGCTGTTTTTTCAGCAAAAAGCGGTACAGGAATTTGGAGCCGAACGCCTTGAACGGTCGGATACGGTACAGGTCATAGTCGACCAGACCGTTATATACACAGTACAGACAAAAGTCGACGAAGCCCGGGATGACGGGCTCGACATTTTCTTTCAGCAGGAATTGCTCGAGATTATTGTTGCCCAAGGGAGAGAACTTGACATAGATCTCGCCGACGATACCGACCTTGACCTTGTCGCGCGGCGTATCGCCGAGGATCTTGCTGAAGTCGTCCGCGATCAGCCGATAGTTCTTCTTGACATGGCTGTAGCGCATGGTGGAGCTGTGGGAGCTTTCATCCAGCAGTCGGTTGACCCACTTTTTCACGACGCGGTCGGTATCGCCCTTGTGCTTTTCATACGGACGGCACTGATTCGCCATCAGCATCATCAGGTCGCCGTAGAACGCGCAGTACAGCATGCGGTACAGCATCGGCAATGTCAGTTGAAAGCCCGGGTGCTTTTCGAGCATGTTGAAGTTCAGCGAGATCACGGGGATGTGCCCGTAGCCTGCCTTTTTCAGCGCCTTGCGCAGTAAGTAGATGTAGTTGGAAGCACGGCATCCGCCGCCCGTCTGGGTGATCAGCAGGGCGATCTTGTCCTTGTCATAGCGCCCCGACTCGACCGCGTTGATCAGCTGTCCGATGACCAGGAGCGCCGGATAGCAGGTGTCGTTGTGGACATAGCGCAGACCGGACTCCTTGATGTTGCCGTCAACGTCCTCGAGAAAGTCGATCTTGTAGCCGTACCGCACCAGCACGTTGGAGATCAGCTTGAAGTGGATGGGCAGCATGGTGGGAACGAGGATGGTGTATTCGTCCCGCATTTCTATTCGTCCCGCATTTCTTTGGTGAATTTCACATAATCCGCTTTTGCGACCGCCATATTACTGCCCCCTTTCCTGTAATGCGCCGATCAGACTGCGCAGACGGATCCTGACCGCGCCGAGGTTGGTGATCTCGTCGATCTTGATCTGTGTATAGAGTTTATTGTTGCGTTCAAGGATCGCGCGTACCTCATCGGTGGTGACCGCGTCCACACCGCAGCCGAAGGATACCAGCTGTACGAGCTGAGTATCGTCATGCTCCGAGGCGTACTGCGCCGCCGCGTACAGACGGCTGTGGTAGGTCCACTGGTTGAGAACGCCGAGGGTGGGCGGCTCTTTGTCGGCGGTCACACTGTCCTCACTGACCACGACAAAGCCCAGCGAGGTCGCCAGTTTGTCGATGCCGTGACAGATCTCGGGATCGATGTGATAGGGTCTGCCGGCGAGGATCATGATGCGCTTGCCCTTATCGCGCGCGAACTTCACGGCGCGTGCGCCCTCGTCATAGACGCGCTGCATATGCGCGTGGTATTCGGCGATACCCGCCTTGACCGCGCGGGTCACGTCGGATTTTTTGATAAAATCAAAGTGTTTGGATAAGACGAGCGTCAGCTCGCGGCTGAGCTCCTTTTCGCTGTTGATGTTCAGATAGGGGCACAGGAACTTCGTCTGCTTGAGCGAGTCCATGTTGCTCTGCAGCAGCTCGGAGTAATAGGCGACGACAGGACAGTTGTAGAAATTGTCGCCCTTGTTTTCGTTGATATTATAGGTCAGGCAGGGGTAGAAGATCGCGTCTACATCCTGCTCGAGCAGGGTCTCGATGTGACCGTGCATGAGCTTGGCGGGATAGCATACGGTGTCGGACGGAATGGAGAACTGCCCCTTTTGATACAGCTTGCGGGTCGAAAAGCCCGATCCGACGACCTCAAAGCCGAGCTGAGTGAAGATGGTGTGCCACAGCGGGTACAGCTCGTACATACCCAGCGCCATCGGCAGACCGATTGTTCGCCTCCCTTTCCTAAGGGAGGTGTCCCGGACACGCGTGTCAAGGGACGGAGGGTTGTCAGGTTGATGGTTTGATGTCTGATAGTTCTCTATCAGCTGACGTTTATATTCATAGAGGTTGGGCAGTTTTTCATCGTCGCTGAGCTGGATGCCCGCACCCTTTTCGCACTGGTTGCCCGAGATGAGCTTATCCTTGCCGTTGAAGATATTGATCGTCAGACGGCAGTTGTTGGTACAGCCCTTGCATACCGCCGAGCGGCTTTCGTGCCTGAGCGTTCTGACCGCCTGAGCGTCAAGGATAGATGAGGTTTTGGGACGGTGCTCCTTCGCGTACAATGCCGCACCGAACGCGCCCATCAGTCCCGCGATATTGGGGCGCACGACCTTTCGCCCGATCTCTTTTTCAAAACAGCGCAGTACCGCGTCGTTCATGAAGGTGCCGCCCTGCACGACGATCCTTTGACCCAGTTCGTCGGGGGTGGTGGCGCGGATGACCTTGTAGATCGCGTTTTTGACGACCGACAGCGAGAGTCCCGCCGAGATATCCTGCACCGAGGCGCCGTCCTTCTGCGCCTGCTTGACGGACGAATTCATGAACACCGTACAGCGTGTGCCGAGGTCGACCGGCGCCATGGAGAACAATCCCTGGCGGGCGAATTCCTCGACCGTGTAGCCCATCGACTGCGCGAAGGTCTCGATGAACGAGCCGCAGCCCGATGAGCAAGCCTCGTTGAGCATGATGCTGTCGATACTGTTGTTGCGGATCTTGAAGCATTTGATGTCCTGACCGCCGATATCGAGGATGAAGTCGACATTCTTGTCAAAGAACTTCGCGGCGGTATAATGCGCCATCGTTTCCACCAGACCGAAGTCGATGGAAAACGCGCGGCGTATCAGCTCCTCACCGTAGCCGGTGACGGCGCATCCGCAAATCGTCAGCTTGTCGCCGAACTCGTCATAGATCTTCGTCAGCTGTTCCTGAACGATCTGTACGGGATTGCCCTTGTTGGAGCTGTAGTAGGTGTAGATGATGTCGCAGCTGTCGGTGATGACGACCAGCTTGGTCGTGGTGGAGCCGCAGTCGATGCCGATATACGCGTCGCCCGTATAGCCGCCGGCGTATTCGGTCTTGACGCTGTTCTGCGTATGGCGGTGGATGAATGCCTGATATTCGTTTTTATCCTTGAACAGCGGAGGCAGGGTCGAAACCTTCTCCTTGTGCTTCATGCTCTCTTTGAGGCGCTTTACCAGTTCCTCATAGCCCATCAGCTCGCTGTCCTCGGAGTAGAGCGACGCGCCGATCGCGACGGCGTACAGTCCGTAGCCGGGGAAGATGGCGTTTTCTTCGCTGAGCTTCAGAGTCTCGACAAAGCGCTCTCTGAGCCCCATGCAGTAGTGGAGCGGGCCGCCGAGGAACATGACCTTGCCTTCGATCTTTCTGCCCTGCGCCAGTCCGCCGACGGTCTGATTGACGACCGCCTGATAGATGGAGGCGGCGATATCCGCCTTGGTCGCGCCCTGGTTGATCAGCGGCTGGATATCCGTTTTCGCGAATACGCCGCAGCGCGAGGCGATGGGGTAGAGGTGCTGATGCCTAAGGCTCAGCTCATCCATCTCGGTGTTGGAAAGGTTGAGCAAGGTCGCCATCTGGTCGATGAACGCGCCGGTACCGCCCGCGCAGGAGCCGTTCATGCGCTCGTCCAGTCCGCCGGTGAAGAAGATGATCTTCGCGTCCTCACCGCCCAGCTCGATCACCGCGTCGGTGTCGGGTTGTAAGCAGCGCACACATTCGGCGGTGGCGTAGACCTCCTGCACAAAGCTCAGCCGCGCAGCATTCGCCATTCCCATGCCCGCCGAGCCGGATACCGCAACGGTAAAGCTGCGGCCGTCGAGCAGTTCCTTGATCGCTTCCACCATTTCGAGCGTTTTTTGGCGCACCTGCGAGAAGTGGCGTTCGTAGCGGCTGTAGATCAGCTCGCCGTCATCGATCAGCGCGAGCTTTGCGGTCGTGGAGCCGATGTCGATGCCCAGCAGCAGATTGCCCTCTGTTCTGTTTTTCGGATCGTTTATCTTCATGTTGTCCTCTTATCAAACGACATATACGT
>ONUI01000208.1 GCA_900320995.1 uncultured Eubacteriales bacterium | reverse complement strand
TCTGATACAACTGCTGTGCGATCCCGGCTGAGATCGTATCGATCTCTACGCCGAACACACGACTGTCGCTCATGGAGTCGGGCAGCATACCGATAAAGTTTCCGATACCGCAGGACGGCTCCAAGATATTGCCGCGCTGAAAGCCCATGTTCTCCATCACTTTGTAGATGGCGTTGATCACCACAGGCGGTGTGTAGAAAGCGGTCAACGTACTGGCGCGCGCCGATGCATATTCCTCGGGAGATAAGATTCTGTCAATAGGTTTCGCATTTTATTTTCTAAATTATGAGCTTCATCAATAACAATTACATTGGCATTAGGGTTCAAAATACTTTTCTCGTAATCAAGCGACCTATCCTGATTAACTAAGAGAAGATCCTGATTACATACAATAACACCATCCGTCATTCGCATTCGATTTCTCAATTTGTGATATTTACAGTCGGAACAGTAATGTCACCAGTATATCTTGCAATTGTATCCCATGTTGGGGTTCCTCTGTCACGAAGCTGATTATATACTCTACCATTCATTTCGGGACATAAATGCTATTGAACTGCTCAGCAAAGTATTTTAGCCATTCATCTTTTGTAAGCATATCATATCTATTAGCCTTTGGGCTAATTTTGTAAAAACGGTATTCTGGAAACTCATGAACTAATAAGGTTGTAAGAGTCATATGGAAATATGCTCGTATAGTCGGTTCACTAGGCATATTATCCCCTCTTAAGTCTGAGGTGTTAGGTAATCGCCCGTGTTCCTCTACAAACCTATGTATGGCTTCTCTTATGGTATTGTTATTCCAGCTCTGTCGCCACGCTTTTTTAGAGAGTATTTTAAGTTTATGTATTATCTCACAGCGTGAAGCAGAAGTAAGACTCTGATCAGCTTCAATAATTGTTATTGCAATTGCAAGCGCTTGCTGCGTGGTATACATACTCATCGTAAGCCCCCATATTTACTGGGTTCTGACTACTTTTTAGCTATTCTTCTCGCACTATACGTCATCGGAATAGCATATAGCGCGAGAAAGTTTAGTAGATCAAACCATATTATTAACACAAATGCTCCCCACACCGGGGAGCATTTTTATCAGACTGTCGATCATCGGCAAGAGAGATTATCCAAGCAATGACGCCAAATACGCCTGTGTGCTCCTGTCGAGCCCCGTCAGCATTTGGATCACAGAGTCCTGTGACTGCGCAAAATCAGTTTCCGACGATCGCCATTGTGCCGTTGGAGTGATAGCGGATCGCGCACACAACACGTTCGTCATTCATATCCACGCCGAAGCTCTCCGACCAAATCGTTCGGTTGAGTCCCTCAACCATATTCAATATCTTCATATAAAGCGAAGCGGGACCTTTAGGACCGAATACCATTTTGAATATTGCGGGATTATCCTTGATATACCGAAAAACAACCGGGTAAACCTCAAAGGTCGTTTTCACTCCGTGCTCGGTGATCAAAAGCCCCAGTTCTGTTAAAACCGCATTCTCCAGCTGTTCGTATATATCGTAAACATCCAGATAATAGTTGTAGACAGTCGTGCGGCTGACGTCCGCCTTGTCGGCGATCTCCTGCACCGTGATATCTCTGAGTTCCTTTTCCTGCAAAAGCTCTGCCAGTACGGTACCGATTTGCTTCTTTGTTTTCAGCGCTTTTCTGCTGACTTTGTGTTCAGTCATATCATCACCTGCTCTTTTTGATATGGTTATTTTATCAAATACAAGATGATTATTCAAGCATATTTACAATTATCATGCAAATTGTTCGGTATTGAACAGATCAGCCTTTTAGTGTATAAACAGAACGGCTCGACATCGTAAAAAAGCAGAAGGAGTTGAATATCATGAAAAAGAGAACATTAAAGATCAGAATCATCGCGACCGTATTATCCGTCGTCACAATCTTATCCGTCACTACAGCGTCTACCGCTTCCGCAGCGGCTGCGTCGACCGGTGACGTAGCCGGAGACGTGGCATACGCCGCAGGAATCGGTATTATCAGGCAGTACGCTCCCGGAGGTCAGGCGATCGCCGGCGTGCTCGACACGATCATCAACTCTTTTACCCAACAGGGACCGTCGCTGAGTGATATCAGCAACGACATCAGCGCGCTCCGCGGCGAAATCAGCACCCAGTTCGCTGATATCAAAAATCAGATGAAGGACTACAGCGAAGCGATCGAGAATAAGATCGTTGACCAGACCGTGATCGCCGGCAAGGGTGTTGGCTTCGACAAGCTGATGACAGAGCTGCAGGCAACCGACAGACAGATCAGCAACATCAACCGTGACAGCTCCATCAACGATAAGGAAAAAGCCGTGGAGATCGCCTGCCTGATCGGCAAGAACTCCGATTGGAACAAAACAAGCAATCTTTATTACGGCTATCAGGACTTCATGAATACGCTGAGCTCTTCGAGCTTCGCGGATCAGAAGGATCGCGACCTCTATCAGGTCGTCTACAGCGATTTCGCCTCTAAGGTCATGTTCAGCGGCGAGGCGCTCGATCAATCGAATCCCTATATTGACAGAGTCATGCTCCTCGGACTGTATGCCTACAGCGTCAACTCCCAGTGTCTGAAGGCGGCGCAGACCGTCTCTCAGTTCACCGCAGAGGACGAGAAGATGCTCAACGCCGACGAGCTGAGAAACTATTATTCGGTCAAGTCGCTCACCGGTATCGTCAACGGCGAGATCAACCATATGAATTCCAAGATGTTTGATACAAGCAGAACCGACAGCGTCGCCGCTCATTATAACAACTACAAAAGCATGAGCAGACTCGTTTTTCTCAACAAAAACACCGTAAGTAAAGAGCTCACCGCTTCGATGACGGCTGGCAATCTGTCAAACATCGCAAACAATCCCAACAATCTCTTCAACATCATGGATAAAGGCGCTCTCAACCACAAAGAGCTCAGCGATCTCGCCGCCTATGTCAAGTCGGCATATAACGGAAAAACGCTGCGCGATTATCTGACCTATGTCGGTTTCGATTTGACTAACGTTCCGAAAGACGCGCGATTCGTAGTCGGCGACGAAATCTGGGTGACCACTGAGGGTTATATTGAGGACTTTAAAATCGTCATGAAAAAAGTCTTTGATCGCCCGGAAATCTCGATCGATGACGGCTCCTGCAACATTACGAATCGTCCGGGTTACTGGCAGATTTATTATGAATACGTCTTCGAGCCCCGTTCCTCGGATGTTATCATTTGCTTTAACAAAGCATAACAGTAATCACCGCATAATAGAAACCGGCGCATACAACCGCCCTCCCGGTAATCCCGGGAGGGCGGTGTTTTCCTATCGTCATAGCGAGGACGCGTGAGCCTTTTTCTTGGCGATCTCAACCGATCAGCCATACTCACAACTCCCGCTTGATGCTGTCGATCGCGCCTTTTTCAATGCGGCTGACCTGTGCCTGAGAGATTCCGATCTCCTCGGCGACCTCGGTCTGAGTCTTTCCGCGGAAATAACGCAGGGATAAGATCCGCTTCTCGCGGTCGGAGAGCTTTTTGAGCGCCTCCTTAAAGGCAATCTCCTCCAGCCAGTCGCGGTCGTCGCTCTTGTCCCCCACCTGATCCATCACATAGACGGTATCCGTCCCGTCGGAAAAGACAGGCTCATACAGGGACACCGGCTCGACGATCGCTTCGAGCGCTAGCACGACGCTCTCCTTATCCGTATCGATCGCCGCGGCGATCTCCTCCACGGTCGGCTCACGGTTGAGTTTTACCGTCAGCTCCTCCTTCGCCTTCATTGCGTGATAGGCGGTGTCGCGCATACTGCGTGAGACCCGCACACTGCCGCTATCACGCAGATGCCGCCGCAGCTCGCCCATGATCATCGGCACGCCGTAGGTGGAAAAGCGCACATCCAAGCCGACATCAAAGTGATCGATCGCCTTGATCAGCCCGATGACCCCGACCTGAAAGAGATCGTCGAGGTTCTCTCCCCTGCCGGTAAAGCGCTGGATCACGCTGAGCACCAACCGCAGATTGCCGTTGATCATCTCTTCTCTTGCTTGTTTGCGTTCCGCGGCATTGCCGTCACGCATTTTCAATAACAATCCGCGTTTTTGTTCTTCGTTCAATACAGGCAGCCGCGCGGTATCCACGCCGCACAGTTCGACCTTATGATACTGCAAAAAATCCCTCCGGTTCCATACTGCCTATAGTATGGTCACGAAGGGATGATTTCATTCCGAAATATCAATAGTCATTGCGAGGAGCGCAAGCGACGTGGCAATCTCAACCGATTCAGAATTGTCATTGCGAGGACGCGTGCGTCTTTTTCTTGGGGATCTCAACCGAAGGCTTCGGGCTTCGCAATGACGATTTATACCTCGTCGATATTATTTTCTATATTAGAAAAATACGCTTCGATCGGGGTATCGTTGCTCTCTACGGCGCTGAGCTTGCGCGTGATCTGTCGGGTACGCACGCCGACGAGCTTATCCAGCTCCTTGTTTGCCTGATCGAGCTTTGTCTGCGTCGCGACCAGCACCGTGTTGAAGGTCTCGAATTCCTTTTTGACAGAGCCTAAGAGGTTCCAGACCTCCGCACTCCGCTTCTGCACGGCAAGGGTCTTGAAGCCCATCTGGATCGAGTTGAGCAGCGCCGCCATCGTGGACGGACCCGCGATATTCACCTTGTAGTCGCGCTGTAAGAGCTCGACCATGCCGCGGTTGACCACCTCGCTGTACAAGCCCTCAAAGGGCAGGAACATCACAGCGAATTCGGTGGTATTGGGCGGGTCGATGTACTTGTCACGGATATCCTTCGCCTCGCGGCGGATGGTGTTGATCAGATTCTTTGCCGCGGCGTCGACCGCCTCCTTGGAGCCGCTGTCATACGCGTCGCGCAGTGCG